>CAJNDC010000009.1:0-96774 GCA_905221415.1 bacterium | reverse complement strand
CTTCTCTAAGCTATATCCTTGTTTTCTAAGTTCATAGATCTGAACTTTATCTTCATAATTCAATTTCATAATAAAAACACCCCAAAAGTTAGATTTTTTCTGTCTAACTTTTGGGGGGCAGTTCATAAAGGCGTTTTTTCTATCGTTTTTTAATGAAAATGTCATTTTTAAGAGTTAGAAAGTTTGTTTGGCGATTTCAGAACTTTCTTCCAAAATTCACACAAAACTCTTCAATTTGGGTTTGTGGAAATTGGTTTTTTATGATAGAATATTAAGGAATGTATGTCATTCGATAAACAAATTTAATGAGGTAAAAACATGGAAATCATGACACTTGCGATTGCTGTTTTTGCCGTCATCATTGGTTTAGTCATTGGATATGTCAGCATCTCAGCTAAGATGAAATCATCTCAAGAGGCTGCAGAGTTGATGCTTCTAAATGCTGAACAAGAAGCAACTAATTTACGAGGACAAGCTGAGCGCGAAGCGGATTTATTACTAAATGAAGCCAAGAGCGAAAGCAAGTCTCTTAAAAAAGAAGCACTATTGGAGGCCAAAGAGGAAGCCAGAAAATACCGTGAAGAAGTGGACGATGAATTTAAGTCAGAACGTCAGGAGCTCAAGCAAATTGAAAGTCGTTTGACGGAGAGAGCTACGAGCCTTGACCGCAAAGACGACAATTTGACGAACAAAGAAAAAACACTTGAACAAAAAGAACAAAGTATTTCTGATAGAGCAAAAAACCTTGATGCACGTGAAGAGCAATTAGAGGAAGTCGAAAGACAAAAAGAAGCTGAACTTGAACGTATCGCTTCCCTTTCCCAAGCTGAGGCTCGAGATATTATCTTGGCTCAGACAGAGGAAAATTTGACCAAGGAAATTGCTAGTCGCATTCGTGAGGCTGAGCAAGAAGTGAAGGAACGTTCAGACAAGATTGCGAAAGATATCTTGGTTCAGGCTATGCAGCGTATCGCTGGTGACTATGTAGCAGAGTCAACAAACTCGACAGTTCACCTACCAGATGATACCATGAAGGGGCGCATTATCGGTCGTGAAGGTCGCAATATTCGTACTTTTGAAAGTTTGACAGGGGTAGATGTCATCATTGACGACACGCCAGAAGTGGTAACCTTGTCAGGATTTGATCCGATTCGTCGTGAAATTGCTCGTATGACCATGGAAATGTTGCTCAAGGATGGCCGTATCCACCCAGCTCGTATCGAGGAGTTGGTGGAGAAAAACCGTCAAGAGATTGACAATAAAATCCGTGAATACGGTGAGGCTGCTGCCTATGAGATTGGTGCGCCTAACCTTCATCCAGACCTGATGAAGATCATGGGACGTTTGCAGTTCCGTACTTCTTATGGACAAAATGTCTTGCGTCATTCGATTGAGGTTGCCAAGTTATCTGGTATCATCGCCAGTGAACTTGGTGAAAATGCAGCTCTTGCTCGTCGTGCTGGATTCCTTCATGACATCGGGAAAGCTATTGACCGCGAGGTTGAAGGCAGTCACGTTGAGATTGGTACGGAGTTGGCTCGTAAGTACAAGGAACACCCAGTTGTGGTGAATACGATTGCTAGCCACCACGGCGATGTGGAAGCCGAAAGCGTCATTGCAGTGATCGTTGCTGCAGCAGATGCCTTGAGTGCAGCGCGTCCAGGTGCTCGTAGTGAATCTCTTGAAAACTATATCAAGCGTCTCCACGATTTGGAAGAAATCGCCAATGGTTTTGAAGGGGTGCAAAATAGCTTCGCCCTTCAAGCAGGACGTGAAATCCGTATCATGGTTAATCCAGGACAAATCAAAGACGACAAAGTCACAATCTTGGCTCACAAAGTTCGTGAGAAAATTGAAAATAATCTCGATTACCCAGGAAATATCAAGGTAACCGTGATTCGCGAACTTCGTGCAGTAGATTATGCGAAATAAAAAACTGAAGTCAGATTTTTATCTGATTTCAGTTTTTTAATTATTAACTAAACAAGAGATATTAATTATTTATCTAGGTGAGACCTCAATTGGAGATAGGTAAATTAAATCTTGTGTGGCGTTATAGGCTCCAACTTTGGCCTTTATATGAACATTTTGTCCTTTTCTGATATTTTCACCATTGAATGGTTTGAAAACAGGGTTAGAAATAAGGCTAATTTCAATAAACTTAAAATTAGGTCCAGTTGCTTCATCAGGATGATAATCTCCAGAATGAATAAGAATATCATACTTTGACTTCACCTTAGCCAAATCAGCAAAATTCCCATCAAATTCAATTGTCTGACCTTTATATTTTTGTATAAATTCTGTTATTTTGTCTGTATTTTCGGTTTGTAGAAGTGCTTTAAACTCAGAATTATTTTCTACTGTAATAACTGTAGATTGAGATGAAGTAGTTGTACTTGATGAATTTTCAACTGAGCCAGATGATGAACTAGTTGAACTAGATTGGCTACTTGAACTTGTTGAGGATTCTTTAGAGGTAGATGAAGGTTTACTTGATATTTCAGTAGATTTTTCTGTAACCGAACTAGGATTTGTAGACGAAGGCAAAGAAGTAGACGAATTAGATTTGTTATTTTGGATTACTCCAATTAAGATAAAAAATAAAATTAAAATAACAAAACCTCCGGCACTCAAATACGGAGCCAATTTCTTTAATTTGAGTTCCTTCTCAGTTAAAGGTGTTATTTCTACCTCAGCTTCTTTTTCAAAAAAACCAAAGATTCCAGCTTGGCCTTTTTCAATAACGTGTATATGAACATCTTCTTTTTTGAGGTTTAAATCTAATAAACCATTTTCGATTGCCTCATCAACAGATTTTCCTTTATAAACTCCCATAAAAATCTCCTTTTTAATATTATTATTACAATTATCTCTTAAATAGAATAAAATAGCAAGTCTTTTTATATGTAATTCCTTTATTTGATGCTACGTTATGCTAAATAAATAAAAAAGAGCAGTTGAAAAATTACTGCTTTTTTGTTACACTAGATAGAAAGACTGTAGGAGGATAACTGACCTTATCATCAGTATCCGAGAGAAATTTCACTTTATTTCACAGACTAACTAAAGGAGACATAATGGCAGACCGAGGCTTGCTAATCGTTTTTTCTGGTCCTTCAGGAGTTGGGAAAGGAACGGTTAGAAGAGAGATTTTTGAGAGTTCTGAGAATCAATTTCAATACTCTGTATCGATGACGACACGCGCGCAACGTCCTGGTGAAGTGGACGGAGTGGATTATTTCTTCCGTACTCGTGAAGAGTTTGAAGAGCTGATCCGTCAAGGTCAGATGTTGGAATATGCAGAATATGTCGGTAACTACTATGGAACTCCGCTGACCTATGTCAACGAAACCCTAGACAAGGGAATCGATGTCTTTCTTGAGATTGAAGTTCAAGGAGCCCTTCAGGTTAAGAAAAAGGTTCCAGATGCTGTCTTTATCTTTCTAACGCCACCAGATTTGGATGAATTGCAAGATCGTTTGGTAGGTCGTGGAACAGATAGTGCAGAAGTGATTGCCCAACGAATCGAAAAAGCCAAGGAAGAAATTGCTCTCATGCGTGAGTATGATTATGCCATTGTCAACGATCAGGTGTCCCTCGCTGCTGAACGTGTCAAGCGTGTGATCGAAGCAGAACACTTCCGTGTGGACCGTGTCATTGGTCACTACCAGGAGATGTTGCCAAAATCTCCAACTACTCGATAAACTATAGGAAACAGGTACAAGCAAATGATGTTAAAACCCTCTATTGATACCTTGCTAGACAAGGTACCATCAAAATATTCACTCGTAATCTTGGAAGCAAAACGTGCCCACGAACTAGAAGCAGGTGCGCCAGCAACTCAAGAGTTTAAGTCTGAAAAATCAACTCTTCGCGCTTTGGAAGAAATCGAGTCTGGAAATGTAACCATTCACCCAGATCCAGAAGGAAAACGTGAAGCGGTTCGTCTCCGTATCGAAGAAGAAAAACGCCGCAGAGAAGAAGAAGAAAAGAAAATCAAAGAGCAAATCGCTAAAGAAAAAGAAGATGGTGAAAAAATTTAAGGTTGGGGGGACTCAATCTTATTTTTTCTATTGCAAGAATTTACTGACAAGAAGGAGGTGAGAAGATGGCTATCGCAAAGATTATCGTGGATGTTCCCCTGATGCAGACGGACCAGCCATACAGTTACAAGGTCCCTGAGGAATTTATAGACATGCTGGAAGTCGGTATGCGGGTCCATGTCCCCTTCGGCAAGGGCAATCGTTTAATCCAAGGGATTGTGTTGGGCTTGGAGTCCCAGTCGGATGAAGAAGTGGCTGATCAGGACTTGAAAGAGATTGCAGAAGTCCTAGATTTTTCTCCAGTCTTGATCCAGGAGCAACTCTGGCTGGCTGAGGAGCTACGTAAGTCTGTCTTTTCTTACAAAATCTCCATCCTAAAAGCTATGTTGCCGGGATTTTTAAACTCCAGTTATGATAAGATTCTCTATCCTCTGGAAGGTCTGAGTCAGGAGGACCGAGAGCGCTTGTTTGGTTCAGAAGATTCGCTCGCCTTTTCTTCTCTAGATTTAGCCAAGCAGGCAGAAATGATGCGCTTGACCAGAAAAGGTCTGCTCCGCTTAGAATACCAGGCAGTCGATCAAAAGAAGGTCAAGACCCAGTCGTGGTATGAGGTCCATGTTGAGCAGTTAGAAAGTATTGAGATTTCTGCGCGTGCTAAGAAAAAGGCAGAGCTGAGAGACTATTTGCTTGCTCATCCTGAAAGTGCTCCTCTGGCTAGCTTGTTAAAATCTTTCTCACGCGAGCAAGTCAACTTCTTTGTGGAGCAAGGGGCTCTAACCCTAGTCCAAAAGGAAGTGCAACGCTCAGCCGCTTATTTTGAAGGCATTGAAGCCAGCCAACCTTTGGAATTAAATCCTGAACAAAGACAGGCGCGTGATGCCGTTGTCAGTGCTATTGGCAGTCAGCAACCTCCTTTCCTCCTTCAAGGGATTACAGGAAGTGGGAAGACAGAGGTTTACTTGCAGATTATCCAAGGAGCCTTGGACAAGGGTAAGACGGCTATTTTGCTGGTACCTGAGATTTCTCTGACGCCACAAATGACGGAGCGTTTTATTGCTCGTTTCGGCGAGAAAGTAGCCATTCTCCACTCAGGCCTGTCCAATGGTGAAAAGTACGACGAGTGGCGTAAGGTTGAGCGCGGCGATGCCCAAGTTGTCGTTGGTGCCAGATCAGCTATATTTGCTCCGCTTAAAAATCTAGGTGTCATGATTATCGATGAAGAACACGAAGCCAGCTACAAACAAGACAGCAATCCCCGTTATCATGCCAGAGAGGTCGCCATTTTACGGGCCCAGTACAATCAAGCAGCCCTAGTCCTTGGTTCGGCAACACCGAGCTTAGAGAGCCGTGCGCGGGCTGGAAAAGGCGTCTATCAACACTTACACCTGACCCAAAGGGCCAATCCTTTAGCCACTATTCCTGAGGTTCAAGTGATTGACTTTCGGGACTATATCGGGCAGAATGAGACATCAAACTTTACGCCTCCTTTGCTAGAGGCTATCCAAGACCGTCTGGATAAAAAAGAGCAGGTAGTCCTCATGCTCAACCGTCGGGGTTATTCTAGCTTTGTTATGTGTCGGGAGTGTGGGACGGTAGATAGCTGTCCCAACTGTGATATTTCTCTGACTCTCCACATGGATACCAAGACCATGAACTGCCATTACTGTGGTTTTTCGAAGGGGATTCCTCAGGTCTGTCCCAACTGTCAGAGTCGCAGTATTCGTTACTACGGGACGGGGACTCAGAAAGCCTACGATGAGCTAGCAGAGCTCTTTCCTCAGGCTCGCATTCTGCGGATGGATGTGGATACGACTCGCAAGAAAGGCAGTCACCAAGCTCTTCTTGACCAGTTTGGCCGAGGGGAAGCAGATATCTTGTTGGGAACTCAGATGATTGCCAAGGGATTGGATTTTCCAAATGTGACTTTGGTCGGAGTTCTTAATGCAGATACAGCCTTGAATCTGCCTGATTTTCGTTCTTCCGAGAGAACCTTCCAACTCTTGACCCAGGTGGCAGGACGGGCAGGTCGTGCGGAAAAAGCTGGGCAGGTCTTGATCCAGTCATACAATCCTGAGCACTATGCCATTCGATTTGCCAAAGACCAAGACTACGAAGGCTTTTACGCTTATGAAATGAGTATCAGGCGCCAACTCGGCTATCCGCCTTATTATTTTACGATTGGGATTACCCTCTCTCACAAGAAAGAAGAAGAGGTTGTCAAACGTGCCTATGAAGTCATGGGAATTTTGCGCTCAGGTTTATCGGAAACTAGTAAAATCCTTGGACCAACGCCAAAACCCATCGCCCGTACCCACAACCTTTATCATTACCAGATTTTGATTAAATACCGTTTAGAAGATGAGCTGGGACCGACTCTCAATCGGGTTTTGGCCTTGACTCAAGAACGGGAAAATAGCGAGCTTCGTCTCAGTATTGACCATGAACCGCAGCAATTTTTATAAGAAGGAGAAAAAATGACAAAACTAATCTTTATGGGAACTCCCGATTTTTCAGCGACAGTTTTGAAGGGGTTGTTATCAGATGACCGTTACGAGATTCTAGCTGTTGTGACCCAGCCAGACCGCGCTGTCGGCCGTAAAAAAGTAATCCAAGAAACCCCAGTTAAGCAGGCTGCCAAAGAAGCAGGTCTTCCTATCTACCAGCCTGAAAAATTATCTGGAAGTCCAGAGATGGAAGCCATTATGAAGCTAGGAGCTGATGGGATTATCACTGCTGCTTTTGGGCAGTTCCTCCCAAGTAAACTTCTTGATAGCATGAACTTTGCGGTCAACGTTCACGCCTCCCTTCTTCCAAAACACCGTGGTGGCGCCCCCATTCATTATGCCTTGATTCAAGGGGATAAGGAAGCTGGTGTGACCATTATGGAGATGGTTAAGGAAATGGATGCAGGAGACATGATTTCTCGTCGTAGCATTCCTATCACAGATGAGGACAATGTCGGGATCTTGTTTGAGAAATTAGCCATTGTTGGTCGTGATTTGCTTTTGGATACTCTTCCTGGCTATATAGCTGGTGAAATTCAGCCAGAACCGCAAGATCCAAACCAGGTTACATTTTCTCCAAATATCAAACCAGAGGAAGAAAAGTTGGACTGGAATAAGACCAACCGTCAACTCTTCAACCAAATCCGTGGGATGAATCCATGGCCTGTTGCCCATACTTTTCTCAAAGGCGACCGCTTTAAGATCTATGAAGCCCTACCAGTAGAAGGTCAGGGAAATCCAGGTGAGATCCTCTCTATTGGCAAGAAAGAATTGATCGTCGCAACGGCCGAAGGAGCTCTATCTCTCAAGCAAGTGCAGCCAGCAGGTAAGCCTAAGATGGATATTGCTTCCTTCCTCAACGGAGTTGGACGTACATTAACTGTAGGAGAACGATTTGGTGACTAAAGTAGAAACGGCTAGAAGTCTAGCTCTAACAGTGCTAGAGGATGTTTTTGTCAACCAAGCATACTCCAATATTGCCTTAAACAAACACCTCAAGGGTAGTCAACTCTCAGCAGCAGACAAGGGTTTGGTGACAGAGATTGTCTACGGAACGGTAGCCCGCAAACTGACTCTGGAATGGTATCTGTCCCACTTTATTGAAGACCGAGACAAGCTAGATAACTGGCTCTATGTTCTTCTTCTCATGAGCGTCTACCAAGTCCGTTTTCTAGATAAGGTGCCTGATCATGCCGTTGTAAATGAAGCAGTAGAACTGGCAAAAGTTCGTAAACAAGGCAGTGAAAAGCTAGTCAATGCTGTTCTTCGTCGTATCTTGCGAGAAGGGTGGCCAGATATTGCAACTATCAAACGCAAAAACAAGCGTGATTCCATTGCCTATTCTCTCCCAGTTTGGCTAGTGTCTAAGCTCAAGGAAGAATACGGTGAAGAGCGAGCACAAGCCATCTTTAAAAGTCTTTTGGTGCGTAACAAAGCCAGTATTCGGGTGACTGACTTGAGTCGAAAAGAGGAAATCAAAGCCGTGTTAGAGGCGACTGATTCCCCTTTGGCGGCCACTGGTCTGGTCAAGGAGCAAGGCCACTTTGCAGGACATGATTTGTTCGCAGAAGGGGCTATAACCATCCAAGACGAGTCCAGTCAACTGGTTGCTCCGATTCTTGATCTACAAGGTGATGAACAGGTCCTAGATGCCTGTGCCGCTCCGGGTGGGAAAACAGCTCATATGGCTTCTTACCTCACATCTGGTAAGGTGACGGCTTTGGATCTTTATGATCATAAGTTGGACTTGATCCAAGAAAATGCGGAGCGTTTAGGTGTGGCAGAACGAGTGCAAACGCAAAAATTGGATGCCAGAAAGGTACATGAGTTTTTCGGTCGGGACTCTTTTGATAAGATTTTGGTAGATGCTCCCTGTTCTGGGATTGGACTTTTACGTCGCAAACCAGACATCAAATACAATAAAGAAACAGCAGATTTCACGTCCCTACAGGAAATTCAGCTGGAAATATTAGGTAGTGTTTGTCAAACACTACGAAAAGGTGGTATAATAACGTATAGTACCTGTACTATTGTCTCTGAGGAGAACTTTCAAGTCGTTGAGGCATTTTTAGAAAGTCATCCCGAGTTTGAGCAGGTTAAACTAGAACACGAATGTAAAGATATCCTGAAAGATGGCTGCATCCTGATTACTCCTGAATTGTATGGAAGTGATGGATTCTTTATCAGCCAATTTCGCAAGATATCAGAATAGGAGGGAACTGACACAATGGAAATAGCATTATTAACAGATGTCGGTCAGAAACGTACAAATAATCAGGACTATGTCAATCACTTTGTCAACCGAGCAGGACGCACTATGATCATCTTGGCTGACGGGATGGGAGGACACCGTGCAGGAAATATCGCTAGTGAGATGGCGGTAACAGACCTCGGTGTAGATTGGGTGGATACCCAAATTAACTCAGTCAATGAAGTTCGTGAGTGGTTTGCCGACTACCTGGAGATTGAAAATCAAAAAATTCATCAACTAGGTCAGGACGAAGTCTACAGAGGCATGGGGACAACGCTAGAAGCTGTTGCGTTTATTGACAACCAAGCCATCTATGCTCACATTGGAGATTCTCGTATCGGTTTGATTCGTGGAGAAGAATACCACCAGTTGACGAGTGACCATTCCTTGGTTAATGAATTGCTCAAGGCTGGTCAATTGACTCCAGAAGAGGCAGAAACTCACCCTCAAAAGAATATCATCACACAGTCTATCGGACAAAAAGATGAAATCCAGCCTGATTTTGGGATGATTACACTGGAGTTAGGAGATTATCTCTTGCTCAATAGTGACGGTTTGACCAATATGATTTCGGCAAGCGAAATTTATGATATTGTAACCAGTGATATTTCCCTAGCAGACAAGGCGGCCACCCTCATTCGTTTCGCTAACAATGCAGGAGGTTTAGACAACATTACGGTTGCCCTTGTTTACATGAACGAGGAGGCGGCAGAATGATCCAAATCGGCAAGATTTTTGCCGGGCGGTATCGGATTGTCAAGCAGATTGGTCGAGGAGGCATGGCAGATGTTTACTTGGCCAAGGATTTGATCCTAGATGGGGAAGAGGTGGCAGTTAAGGTCCTGAGGACCAACTACCAGACGGACCCGATTGCTGTGGCACGTTTCCAGCGGGAAGCGAGGGCTATGGCGGATCTGGACCATCCTCATATCGTCCGGATAACAGATATCGGTGAGGAAGATGGCCAACAGTACCTAGCTATGGAATACGTAGCAGGACTTGACCTCAAGCGTTATATCAAAGAACACTATCCTCTTTCAAATGAAGAGGCGGTTCGGATTATGGGACAGATTCTTTTGGCTATGCGTTTAGCTCATGCTAGAGGAATTGTTCACCGAGATTTGAAACCTCAAAATATCCTCTTGACACCAGATGGAACTGCTAAAGTTACTGACTTTGGGATTGCAGTGGCCTTTGCAGAGACGAGTCTGACCCAGACCAACTCGATGCTGGGTTCGGTTCATTATTTGTCACCTGAGCAAGCGCGTGGTTCAAAAGCGACCTTCCAGAGTGATATCTATGCAATGGGGATTATTTTCTATGAAATGCTGACGGGACATATCCCTTATGATGGGGATAGTGCGGTTACGATTGCCCTTCAGCATTTCCAGAAGCCACTTCCGTCCGTCATTGCTGAAAACCCATCTGTCCCTCAGGCTTTGGAAAATGTTGTCATCAAGGCAACTGCTAAGAAATTGTCTGATCGCTATCAGTCTGTTTCAGAAATGTATATGGACTTGTCAACTAGCTTGTCTTATAATCGTCGGAATGAACCGAAACTGGTCTTTGACGATGCGAGTAAGGCGGATACGAAGACTTTACCTAAAGTCCCACAAAGTACATTGACCTCGATTCCAAAAGCTCCGGCGCAGGAAGAACGCCCTCAGTCAAAGAAATTAACACCAGAGCAAGCACCTACGCAAAAGCCAACTAAAAAACGGAAGTTTAAGGCTCGCTATATGATTCTTTTGGCTAGTCTTCTATTAGTTGCAGCCTCTTTGGTCTGGATTTTGTCAAGAACACCAGCAACGATTGCTATTCCTGACGTAACTGGACAAACTGTTGCAGAGGCTAAGGAAGCTCTTAAAAAATCCAAGTTTGAAGCTGGTGAAGAAAAGTCAGAAGCCAGCGATACCGTAGCAGAAGGACGAGTTATTCGAACGGATCCAGAAGCTGGTAGCGGCCGAAAAGAAGGAACCAAGGTCAATTTGGTTGTCTCTTCTGGCAAGCAATCCTTCCAATTGAGCAATTACGTCGGACGTAAGTATACGGATGTTGTAGCCGAACTCAAGGAGAAGAAGGTTCCTGAAAATCTAATCAAGATGGAAGAGGAAGAATCCAGCGAAAGCGAACCTGGCACCGTCCTCAGACAGACCCCTGCTTCGGGTTCGACCTATGATCTTTCAAAAGCCACTACGATTACCTTAACAGTGGCTAAGAAGGTGACTAGTGTCAGCATGCCGAACTACATCGGTTCAAGTCTCGAGTTTACAAAGAATAACTTGACTCAGATTGTCGGTGTGAAGGAAGCAAATATTGAGGTTATTGAAGTGTCTAATGCTCGTCAAGGAACAGTAGAGGGTACAGTTATAGATCAAACACCAAAAGCTGATGAAAAGGTTGATCTTGCTAGCACGCGTATCAAGATTTCGATTTATAAACCGAAAACACCGCCGTCAACTTCATCCTCTAACCCTGCTCAACGAGGAAACCAAGGTTCTACAACAACACCAAATCAAGGGAACCAGCAAGGAAATCAACAAGGTAACCAACAAGGCAACAATCCTCCAACGAATCAACCAAACGGTGAAGGAAACCACGAAAGTTCTCGAGATTAAACGAATCTTTGTCATGATTTCATGACAAAGATTTTTTTTCACAAGATTTTGTGATAAAATATAGGGAGTAGAAAAAAGGAGGAGAAAATGGACGAATCGAGAGAGTTGAATGCCGTCATTGATGTGATTATGCTAGCAGGAACCATTCTCCTGAAAAGCGGCTCAGAGATTCATCGGGTTGAGGATACTATGATCCGTATTGCCCATTCGCAGGGAATAATGGATTGCAACGTTCTTGCTATGCCCGCAGCTATTTTCTTTTCTATTGAAAACACCAATATTTCTCGGATGAAACGAGTGACCTCATCCTCTTATAACATTGAAAAAGTTTGCGATGTCAACCAAGTATCACGGGAGCTTGTCGGAGGGCAGATTGATCTCTCGACAGCCTTTAAAAAGCTGAAAGAAATCGGCAATCAAGCCCTTCCTTATACCAAGTTCCAAGTGACCGTAGCAGCGACCCTCAGTGCCCCTTTCTTCTCGATTATGTTTGGGGGCAATATCTATGACGCTTTTGGCGCAGCTATTGCAACCTTATTTGGATTTGCCTTCTCTCTCTACGTAGAGAGGTTTGTCCGCATTCCTTTTGTAACGGCCTTTGCGGGTGCCTTTGTTTTCGGATTGATCGCCCAGTTCTGGGCCCGCTATACAGGATTTCCTTCGACGGCAGACCTGATTATAGCAGGAGCGGTCATGCCTTTTGTTCCGGGGATTGCTCTGACAAATGCAGTTCGGGATATTATGACCAACCATATCAACTCTGGTATGAGCAAGATGTTTGAATCTTTGCTCATTACCCTCGCTTTAGGGGCTGGCACCTCTGTCGCCCTGGTTTTGATGACATAAGATGACTCTAACAAGTATTTTGCTCCAAGCAGTGGCGAGTTTACTCGCCATTATCACCTTTCTAATCGTACTGAATGTTCAACGCTCCATGCTCCTACCTGGTGGTGTTTTGGGAATGGGCGTTTGGCTCCTCTATCTCGTGCTCAAAGAACCAACCAATGTTATTGTCGCGACCTTTATCGCAGCAGTAATTGGCTCTTGCATCAGTCAGATTTTAAGTATTGTCTATAAGACACCAGCGGTAGTTTTTGTCTTGGCCATTCTTGCCCCCTTGGTGCCGGGTTATTTATCCTATCGAACGACAGCTTTCTTTGTGACAGGAGATTACAGCCATGCCATTGCCAGCGCGACTTTGGTGGTTATGTTAGCCCTCGTTATTTCTATTGGAATGGCAAGTGGAACGGTGATTTTAAAGCTTTATTACTATATCCGAAAACAACGAGGAATCTCTTCCTAATGCAGTGAAAGCAAAGACTTGATTTGTTGAATCAAGTCTTTTTTCTCTCTTTTGTCCCTATTTGTGATAAAATAGAATGAAACGATTTTTTACAATGAATGAAAAAACAGAGGTAAATATGACAATCGGTATTGATAAGATTGGTTTTGCGACCAGTCAATATGTCTTGAAATTACAAGACTTAGCAGAAGCGAGGGGAGTTGACCCCGAAAAATTTAGCAAGGGACTCTTGTTAAATGAAATTAGTATTGCGCCACTGACTGAGGACATTGTTACCTTGGCAGCTAGTGCAAGCAACTCTATTCTAACAGACAAAGAAAAAGAAGAAATTGATATGGTCATCGTGGCGACCGAGTCAGGGATTGACCAGAGTAAGGCAGCAGCAGTCTTTGTTCATGGCTTATTAGGTATTCAGCCTTTTGCCCGTAGCTTTGAAATCAAAGAAGCCTGCTATGGAGCGACAGCTGCTCTTCATTATGCTAAATTGCATGTGGAGAATTCTCCAGAATCAAAAGTCCTAGTCATTGCCAGTGATATTGCCAAGTATGGTGTGGGAACTCCAGGTGAACCAACTCAGGGTGCTGGAAGTGTGGCCATGCTAATCACGCAAAATCCGCGTATTATGGCCTTTAACAATGATAATGTTGCACAAACGCGTGACATCATGGATTTCTGGCGTCCGAACTATTCAACCACTCCTTATGTAAACGGCTTGTACTCAACTCAGCAATATCTTGACAGTCTTACGACGACTTGGGATGAATACAAGAAACGTTATGCTTGGACTATGAATGATTTTGAGGCCATCTGCTTCCACTTACCTTACCCTAAGTTGGCCCTAAAAGGCTTGCGCAAGATGATGGATAAGACTTTGTCTCAGGAAAAAAAGGATAGTCTGCAAGAAAACTTTGATAAGTCCATTCTCTACAGTCAGATGATTGGGAATATCTACACAGGTTCCCTCTTCCTTGGACTTCTCTCCCTTTTGGAAAATGCAGAAAATTTGAAGGCTGGAGATAAAATTGTCCTCTACAGTTACGGAAGTGGAGCGGTTTCAGAGTTCTTTAGTGGAGAACTGGTAGAAGGTTATGAAACTTACCTTGATAAGGATCGCTTGAGCAAACTCAAGCAACGTACAGCATTGTCTGTTGCAGACTATGAAAAAGTCTTCTTCGAAGAGGTGCAGTTGGATGAGTCTGGTTCAGCCCAATTTGCTGCTTATGAACATCAAGACTATGCCTTGGTGGAGATTGTCGACCACCAACGCCGTTATAGCAAGGTTGAAAAATAATGAAGAGAAGTTGGAATGGATTTTCTAAAAAGTCATACCATGAGCGCCTTGAGTTACTGAAAGCTCAGACGCTCCTTAGTCCTGAAAAGCAAACCAGTCTGGAGCAGGATGAACAAATCAGCTTGGCAGTTGCAGATCAGCTGAGTGAGAATGTAGTGGGAACTTTTTCTCTGCCTTATTCTATTATTCCAGAGCTTTTGGTGAACGGTCAGGACTACACAGTTCCCTATGTGACAGAAGAACCCTCAGTGGTTGCTGCGGCCAGCTATGCCAGCAAAATCATCAAGCGGTCAGGTGGCTTTACTGCTCAAGTACATGAGCGCCAGATGATCGGTCAGGTAGCCCTTTATCAAGTTGCTGATCCTGAACAAGCGCAAGAGAAGATTGCCAACAAGAAAGCGGAGCTCTTGGAACTTGCCAATCAAGCCTATCCTTCTATCGTCAAACGTGGTGGCGGGGCGCGTGATTTGCATGTAGAGCAGATCAAAGGTGAAACAGACTTTCTCGTTGTCTATCTCCATGTCGATACTCAGGAAGCCATGGGAGCCAATATGCTCAACACCATGCTGGAAGCCTTGAAGCCGGTCTTAGAAGAACTCAGTCAAGGACAGAGCCTTATGGGGATACTGTCCAACTACGCGACCGATTCTCTGGTGACTGCAAGCTGTCGTATCGCCTTTCGCTACTTGAGTCCCCAAAGGGACCAAGGACGAGAAATTGCGGAGAAAATAGCCTTGGCTAGCCAGTTTGCGCAGATTGATCCCTACCGAGCGGCTACCCATAATAAAGGGATTTTTAATGGTATCGATGCCATTTTAATCGCCACGGGTAATGACTGGCGTGCTATCGAAGCTGGGGCCCATGCCTTTGCCAGTCGAGATGGACGCTATCAAGGTCTCAGTCAATGGACGCTGGACATGGAAAGAGAAGAATTGGTCGGTGAGATGACCTTACCCATGCCGGTAGCGACCAAGGGTGGCTCTATCGGACTCAACCCACGTGTAGCCCTCAGTCATGAACTACTGGGAAATCCTTCTGCCAAAGAATTAGCTCAGATTATCGTATCCATCGGTCTCGCCCAAAACTTTGCGGCCCTCAAAGCCTTGGTAAGTACGGGCATCCAGCAAGGCCACATGAAATTACAGGCTAAATCCTTAGCGCTCCTAGCTGGTGCTAGTGAGTCTGAAGTTGCTCCCCTCGTTGAGAGGCTCATCGCAGATAAAACCTTTAACTTAGAGACAGCCCAGCGCTATCTCGAAAACTTAAGATTATAAAAAACTCAGACGAATCAGTCTGAGTTTTTTTGTGTTTAAATACTTTTTCCAGGTAATAGAGTAACGGGTAAGAAGTAACCGGTTGTCGCGACCTCTTTACCTTCAATCTTCTGCAAGAGGAGATCAACAGTGAGTTGGGCAATCTCTTTCATAGGCTGCTTAATCGTTGTCAAATGAGGATAGTAGTTCTCGATAAAGTAAGTTCCATCATAGCCGATGACCTTGAGCTCCTCAGGAACAGAAATTCCTAGTTCTTGAGCAATTTTAATGACCAGAATAGCTGTCAAATCATCCGAAGCAAAAATCGCATCTGGTTTCTGATGGGTCAAGATATTCTTGATTTCCATTTCTTTTCTGACGGGAGAAAAGTCACTCGAAACATTGATAATAGGCGCTTTTGGGAGAACAGAGGCAAAACCAGCGTGGCGCAGTCCAGTCGGTGAGTTGGAATTATCATTTCCTGTAATCATGATGATAGACTGGGCGCCTGTCTTGACCAGAGTTTGGGCTGCGAGGACCCCGCCACCGTAGTTATCAGAGGAGACGACAGGAATGTCTGGTGATAGGTTTCGGTCAAAGGAAATGATCGGTGCTGTCACACGATTGTAGTCTTCGATTCCCAAGTTGTGACTTCCAGAAATGATACCATCGACCTGGTTGGCCTCCAGCATTTCAATGTACTCTCGTTCTTTTTCCGAGTCGTGTTCGCTGTTACAGATGATGGTCTTGTAGCCATTTTTGAAGAGTTGGTGTTCCAACTTGTCAATCAACTCCGCATAAAAGACATGACTGATGTTTGGAAAAATGAGTCCAATCAACTTGGCAGATTTTCCTTGGAGACTTCGAGCCAGATTGTTAGGTTTGTAGCCTAGCTCTCGCATGGCTTCATTAACCTTTTGAATGGTTTTCTCAGATAGATAACCCTTTTTATTGATGACCCGTGAGACGGTAGTAGGGCTGACGCCTGCAAGTTTTGCGACATCAGTTAGTTTTGCGACCATAATCTAATTCATAGTAAGTTCCAGTTGGGTTTCCAGACTTGATGAGGATCCCATTTTGGTCCGCATGTGGGAAGACACGACCAGAAAATACTTTTTCTCCTTTATTGATGAAAATTTCAAAGACAGAGTTATCGATGAAAATTGTAGCAGTAGTAGCCTGATTATCGATAGGGCAAGAACGAGTTGTCCCAAATTCTTGGGCATACTGTTCTCCAGCCTGGCTACGATCCACTGTCACTTGACCATTTACAAGGTCAAAGTTGATTGAAAGTCCCTTGCCTTCTTTATCAGCAAGTAAGGCAATCTCGCTCTGGCTATTGGCTTCCAAGTTGAGCTCGAGTTCATAGGTGTTGTTGGTTTGAGTACGATTTGAGAAGACCTCTTCAGAAGAACGAAGGTCCTTGATAGCTGCGACTGGGTATTGGTAGAGTTTGCCGTCTTTGATAGTGAGTTCCTTGACCAAAGAGAAGGTTCCTTGGTGGTCAAAACGGTCAGATGGGTAAGAAACGTCTGGTAACCCAAGCCAACTTACTGCTAGTGCACGTCCGTCAGGAGCGTTGAAGGCTTGAGTTGCATAGGCTTCGAAACCATAGTCTAGATTATGAAGTTGAGACACATCTACCATTTTAGCATTTTCAGGATCAAAGGAAACCCCGATTTTGTACATATTTGGAAAGATATTATCGTAGTCTAGAACTTTTTTATCCAATCCTTGTGGACAGTAGAGAAGGACAGGTTGCTCCCCTACAAAGACTAGATTTGGGCATTCCATCATGTAGGCAGTGCGATCGTTAGCGAAGTCAAGGTCGCCAACTGCTTGCCAGTTTGTGTAATCATTGTCTACAGCCTTGTAGAGACGGACGAAGCCTTTTTTATCCAAGTCCTGTCCACCAACGATAGCATAGTATTGCCCTTTGAAGTTAAAAATTTGCGGGTCGCGGAAGTGGTCAGTAGAGTCTGATGGCTGGTCAATCAAGATTTTGTCAATCTTTGTAATCTTGCCATCTTTATCCATCAAAGCACCAATCTGGTATGGGTGACGAATCCAATTTTCATCACGGACATTTCCTGTATAGAATAGGAACAAGTTATCGCCAAATTGCATGGCAGAACCAGAGTAGGCACCGTGGCTATCGAGTTTTGTATCAGGCAAAACTTTGACTCCAGTTTCTGTGAAGTGTACTAGATCATCACTTTCTAGCTGTGCCCAAGATTTCAAACCGTGGGCTGCACCAAAGGGGAAGTTTTGGTAAAAGAGAATCCATTTGCCATCAAAATAAGAAAAACCATTTGGGTCGTTGAGAAGCCCTGTTTTAGGCTCGACATGGTAATGAGTATGCCATGGAGATTGTGCCATCTTTTCCCTTATATGTTGAATTTCTTCTTGCGTCCAATCTTCATAGGGTCTATAACGACGCTCGGTTGTCCATTCCATTTTATCTTTCCTCCATAAGTTCTATTCTATTATTAATAGTAAACGTTTTCGGCAAAAAAAGCAAGTCTTTTATGTTAAAAAAAAGAAAAATATGTCAAACGATTACCAGAAATCGAACAAAGGGAATCTGACAAATTTTCACGAAAAAATGAAAGAAAATGTAAATAAAAGCCTTTATTCTTCAAGAATAAAGATATTTTTTTGAGGGAAACGAGAATATCTCTCAAGAATGAGCAAAAATAATCAGAGAATAAAGAAAGGAAATAAAAAAATCTGCAAAACGCTTGACATATTTTAGAAACATGATAAAATAATAGTCGTAGGGCGAATAAAATCGCTTTCAAACAAGAACAAAGTTTTTATAAGGAGATTTTTGCTATGGATTATAGTAAAGTTGCTGCCGAGGTCATTGAGGCTGTCGGCAAAGAGAATCTTGTAGCTGCAGCACATTGTGCGACCCGCCTTCGTCTAGTATTAAAAGATGAAACAAAAGTGAACCAAGCAGCTCTAGATAATAATGCGGATGTGAAGGGGACTTTTAGCACTAACGGACAATATCAAATTATTATTGGCCCCGGAGACGTTAACTTTGTATATGCAGAAATCATCAAAAAAACAGGTTTGAAAGAAGCTTCCACAGATGACTTAAAAGAGATTGTGAATAGAGACAAAAAATTTAATCCATTGATGGATTTGATTAAGCTTTTGTCAGACATCTTTGTTCCAATCATTCCTGCATTGGTTGCGGGTGGTCTTTTGATGGCATTACGTAACTTCTTGACATCACCAGACTTATTTGGACCTCAATCAATTGAAGACATGTACCCTGCTATCAAAGGGATTTCAGCGATGATTCAATTGATGTCTGCTGCCCCATTTATGTTCTTACCTGTTTTAGTAGGGATTTCAGCGGCTAAACGTTTTGGGGCAAACCAATTTCTTGGTGCGGCTATCGGTATGATTATGACCACACCAGATTTGGGCGGTAGAGAAGCTTTTTGGGATATTTTAGGTTTCCATGTTACACAAACAAACTATGCTTATCAAGTAATCCCAGTCCTTGTAGCTGTCTGGTTGTTGGCAACTTTAGAAAAATTCTTCCACAAGAAATTGCCTTCTGCGGTTGACTTCACCTTTACTCCGCTTTTATCAGTTATGATTACAGGATTCCTAACTTTTACAGTTATTGGTCCTGTGATGTTGGTGGTTTCTGATGCGATTACTAATGTTATTGTATGGCTATACAATACTACAGGTGCATTTGGTATGGGGCTCTTTGGTGGAACATACTCATTGATTGTTATGACGGGGCTTCACCAATCATTCCCCGCTATTGAAACTCAGTTATTGTCGGCATACAATAATAACGGTACTGGATTTGGTGACTACATCTTTGTTGTTGCTTCAATGGCAAACGTGGCGCAAGGTGCAGCCACTCTCGCAATCTACTTCTTGACTAAAAATGCTAAAACTAAAGGATTGTCAAGTTCTGCTGCTGTCTCTGCTTTCCTTGGGATTACTGAGCCTGCCCTATTTGGGGTGAACTTGAAATATAAATTCCCATTCTTCTGTGCTCTTGCTGGTTCAGCAGTTGGTGCCTTTGTGGCAGGTTTGACCCATGTCATTGCAGTTTCTTTGGGAGCAGCTGGATTTATCGGATTCCTATCTATTAAAGCAGGTTCAATCCCTATGTATGTAGTTGCAGAAGTGATTTCATTTGTTGCAGCCTTTGCTTTAACTTATTTCTATGGTAAAACAAAAGCGGCAGGTGTCTTTGCTGATGAGGCTGCAGCAGCAACTGCAGAAACAGTTACTGAAACTACAGTAGAAGCACCAGTAGTGGAAGAGTTTGATACTCTTCAAAATGAAACAATCCAAACTCCAATCGTTGGGGACGTAGTTGCTCTTGAGAATGTCAATGACCCAGTCTTTTCAAGTGGTGCAATGGGACAAGGAATCGCTGTAAAACCAAGCCAAGGCGTGGTTTACGCACCAGCTGATGCCGAAGTATCGATCGCCTTTGCTACAGGACATGCTTACGGTTTGAAGACAGCAAATGGAGCTGAAATCTTGATCCACGTTGGTATCGATACTGTATCTATGAACGGTGAAGGCTTTGAAGCAAAAGTTGCTCAAGGAGACAAGGTCAAAGCAGGTGACGTTCTTGGAACCTTTGACTCAAACAAAATCGCTGCCGCAGGTCTTGACGACACAACAATGGTTATCGTAACCAACACAGCAGACTACGCTTCTGTGACACCAGTCGCAAGCGGTTCAGTTGTCAAGGGTGATGCGATCATTGAAGTGAAAGCCTAGTCCTCTTTGAAAATCAAATCTAAAAACAAAACGAACAAATATCATGTTTGTTCGTTTTTACTTGGATGGTAAGATTTACAGAGGAAAATCTAAAATATTGAGAAATCTAGCCCTTTAAAATGTGCTATAATAGAGAAAACAAAGATAAGAGGTTTATCATGACAAAATTATATGGAAGCTTAGAAGCGGGCGGTACAAAGTTCGTCTGTGCTGTCGGAGATGAAAATTTTAACGTTGTGGAAAAAACACAGTTTCCTACAACAACTCCTATCGAGACCATCGATAAAACCATCGAATTCTTTTCAAAATTCGATAATCTTGCAGGTCTTGCCATCGGTTCCTTCGGTCCCATTGATATCGATAAAAACTCAAAAACCTATGGCTTTATCACAACAACTCCAAAACCTCACTGGGCAAATGTGGACCTGCTTGGTGCCCTTCGTCGTGCCCTCAACGTACCCATGTATTTCACAACAGACGTAAACAGTTCTGCCTATGGTGAGGTGGTTGCTCGTAACAATGCTGGTGGCCGTATCGAAAACTTGGTTTACTACACAATCGGTACAGGGATCGGTGCAGGTGTTATCCAACGTGGTGAGTTTATCGGTGGTGTGGGTCACCCTGAGATGGGTCACTACTATGTGGCTAAACACCCAATGGATGTAGAAAAAGAATTTAACGGCGTTTGTCCTTTCCACAAGGGCTGTTTGGAAGGATTTGCGGCTGGCCCAAGTCTCGAAGCTCGTACAGGTATTCGTGGTGAAAACATCGAACTCAACAGTTCTGTCTGGGACGTTCAAGCCTACTATATCGCTCAGGCTGCAGTCAATGCTACAGTGACTTTCCGTCCAGACGTGATCGTCTTTGGTGGTGGGGTTATGGCCCAACAACACATGCTGGACCGTGTACGTGAGAAATTTACAGCTCTCCTCAACGGCTACCTACCAGTACCAGACGTACGTGACTACATTGTCACTCCAGCGGTTGCTGGAAATGGTTCTGCCACACTTGGGAACTTTGTCCTCGCTAAGAGTGTCGCAAAATAAAACAAACAATCCGCTTGGGAAACCAAACGGATATTTTGATTGAAGACAATGTTTTTTGAGCCTTTCCTTAAGTGATGACGGACGGTAGCGACTTTCTTCGAAATTCCATACCTAAACTTTGAGCCTAAAGTCTCAAAGTTTCCGAACACCTGAAACCATTAGATTTCAGGTGTTTCTATCACGGCGGAAAGTCTAGGTAAGTCCTCACTTTACTTGCGAAAAAGGGATGAATTGCATACTCAAGTATATTTAGTATAAAGAGATAGTTTATCTATGCTCTAAAAATCCGCTTGGTTTTCCAAACGGATTTTTCTATTCTCAAAACATCTGCCAGAAGAAATCAATGATATAGGTCAAGCCATAGGTATAAACCACTAGGGTAAAGGGCTTGGTCAAAATGATGATGATCATATAGCGCTTGAAGGTCATCTTGGTTAGTGCTGCCAGCATGCAGAGAAAGTCAGCTGGGCTAACTGGCCAGATCATCATAAAGATAAAGAAACGTTCGAAGCGATTGCCCTTATCTAGCCAACCGATGTACTTGTCATAGGTGCGCTTGCTGACGACGGACTGGACAAAGGCAGCTCCGTAGAGGCGAACCAGATAAAAGATAATGGCACAGCCAATCACGATGCCGATATAGTTATAGATGGTTCCGATGATGTGGCCGTAAATAAAGACCCCAGCCACTGAGGTCAAAGCTCCCGGAATGATCGGAACAACGGTTTGTAGGATCTGTAAAAAGATAAAGAGTGGTGGCCCCCAAATTCCAGCTTGCTGGATAAAGGCCGATAGGGTTTCCTTGGACTGTAAAACACCCGCCTGATAGGCCCAAATACAGAAAATCAAGGTGCCGACACCCCCGATGATAGATGAGATATTGATGACTTGCTGTAGAAGGGGAGAAACAGCTTTCATTTGCTTATCCTGTGACATGTAAACTCCTCATAGATAGTATGATTCTACTATACCATATTTTGGGAAGAAAAACTATTTGGATTATCTGACTGGTGAAATAAGTGTGGTAAAATGAGAATAAGAAAATAACGGTATAGAATGAGGGGGTATCATGTTAGGTTTAAACTTTAAAGGAAGCTGGCGCCAATACCAAAAACAGGTCTTGGATCGTTTTCAGGACTATCAAGCAGACGGTCATGTTCATCTAGTGGCTGCTCCAGGGTCTGGAAAGACAACCATTGGTATCGAGCTAATCGCTCGTTTTGGCAACCCAGCCCTTGTTTTAGTTCCGACTGTCACCATTCGTGAACAATGGGTGGACAGGATTCAAACAGCCTTTTTAGAGAACGAACAGAAGATTTCAGATCTCGTTTCCCAAAACTTAAAGGAGATGAAAGCATTAACAATTGTGACTTATCAGGCTTTTCATAGCGCCATGAACCAATTGCAATCACAAGAAGATGGAGAAGCAGAGGATTTTGTGGGGTTTGATTTGCTTGCAAGTCTAAGAGCTCAGAAAGTTGCTACTCTTTGCTTGGATGAATGCCACCACCTGCGCAATGAATGGTGGAAAAGTCTGGAAGCCTTTCGCAAGCAGTATGAACAGCTGCAAGTCATCTCCCTGACAGCGACACCACCTTATGACAGCGAGCCTGAACTCTGGGAACGCTATATCCGTATGTGTGGGGAAATTGACCAAGAAATTACGGTACCTGAACTAGTCAAGGAAGACACCCTCTGTCCTCATCAGGATTTTGTTTATATCTGTTCACCAACAGCTGAAGAGTCGGAACACCTCAGGCAGTTTGAAGATAGAAAGTGGGAGTATATCCATCAGCTTTTGGTCAATCCTGACTTTCAAGCTCTAGTATCAGGTTCAAAGGTACTCAAAGGAGACATTTCATCCGATGTTCTACTAGAAGACCCTAAGTACTTGTCCGCTATGTTGATTTATACGCATTCTCAGGGGTTAACGATTCCTCCCTCTTTGCAAAATTTACTGGGAACTCAGAAGCTTCCACCGTTGACCTCCTACTGGTTGGAGACACTATTGCAGAGCATGCTCTATCAGACACCAGATTGGTATGAGGATTTAGATGGATATAGGAAAAAGTTAGAGGCTGACTTGAAGGCGCGTGGCTTGGTGGAAAAACGTCAGGTTTATCTGGTTAAGTCTAAGGCTTCTGACCAACTTTTAACCCAATCTCTAGGGAAATTGTCTGCCATCGCCGATATCTTCTGGACAGAGTATGAGAGTCTCGGTCAGGAACTGAGACAGTTAGTACTAGCCGACTATATTCGCAAGGATTTTGCTACCTATCTGGGAGATGATCAGGCGACCATTTCTCAGTTGGGGGTTCTCCCTTATTTTGAGAGCATTCGTCGAAAAGCTCAGGAGCAAGAGATCCCTGTATCTTTGGCTGTCTTGTCAGGTAGTGTCGTTATTTTGCCTACCGATGTGGTAGCAGAGTTGAAGGAACTCTTGCCTCAGGTTCCTCTTAGTTTCTCATCTATTGGTCACTTGGATCCAAAAGATTATGTGCAGGTTGGTTTTCCTAGCTCAGCTAAGGGAATCGTAGCGGCAGTGACGGAGCTTTTTCAACGAGGGCAGATTCAAGTCCTAGTCGGAACCAAATCTCTCCTCGGAGAGGGTTGGGATGCTCCTTGTGTTAATTCCCTAATACTCGGAAGCTTTGTGGGGAGCTTTATGCTAAGTAACCAGATGCGTGGCCGTGCCATTCGTATCTGGCCGGGACATCCAGAAAAGACCAGTAACATTTGGCATCTGGTAGCCGTTCAAGCGCAAGCACTTATCACTCTTCCTGGTGAGGAGCCTAGACCAGAGAGCAATCAGGATCTGCAGACCTTGTCGCGACGGATGGAGCATTTTCTTGGCTTGGCCTATAATCAGGAGAGTATTGAGACCGGTTTGGATCGTTTGGATTTTCCCAAGCCCCCCTTTAGGAAAAAGCAAATCAGCGAGTATAATGAGCGAGTTAAGAGTCTCTCCAAGGATCGAGCAGGCTTGCGCAAAAAATGGCAAGATGCTCTCGTAGTGGCAGATCGATTTGAGATTGTCACTGAAGTCGCTGCTCAACAACAGAAGATTCCAATCATGCTCCAGTTTGATGCATTAAAATGGGTTCGCATGTCTTTGTTGCTCCTAGCAGTGGATTTATTGCTCTTGTTGTTTAGATTGAGACTGATTAGAGTTTGGTGGCTTACGGCAGCCTGTCTCCTCTTTCTAGCTTTTGCTACATCACGCTATCTCCTCTATAAAAGCCCCTATAGGCGTATGCAATTCCTTGGTGAGCAGATCCGAAAGGCTCTGCTAGATTCGGGGCATCTAATAGACGATCAATCCCGTGTTCAGGTAGAGGAGGACAAGGACAACTATATGGTTTTTGCCTATCTCAAGGGAGGAAGCATGAGGGACAAGGAGCTGTTTGCACAGACTGTGGGAGAGTTCTTTGCTCCAGTGGACAACCAGCGCTATCTCTTGAAGGCAGAGAAAGCTCAACAAGGTCAGTCACCTTACTATGCCGTTCCTAGTCTTTTTGACAAGCGCAAGGAAGAAGCACAGAAATTCCTTGACTTTCTGACGCCAACTATCGGACGTTATCACCTCGTCTACACACGAACAGAGGCCGGACGGCAAATCCTTTTCGAAGCTCGTATCCAAGCTCTCTCTAACAAAAACGACCGTATCTTAACTAAGAAGAAGGTTAAAAGCCGATTAGAGTAGGGTAGGTAAAATATACCCCTCTAGAAAATAAAAAAGCAAAGGGAGAAATTATGGCAGATACAATTTTAATTTTAGGCAATGGTTTTGATATTGCAATGGATCGAAAAACAAAGTATGCAGATTTTATTAAGTTTGAAAAACAATTATTTTCTAACCCTGATGAGGAATTGCTAGAGTTTCTAAAAGTTAAAAATATAAGGATTGAGAACTACAAGGATAATTTGTATTTGAGATTTATTAATGAGAATAAAGGTACTCTTGGAGAGAATTGGTCTAATCTTGAAATTTTGATTTCCCAACTCGCTGATGCAATAATGTATTTTAAAGAGGATATGCAATTACTTTATGAGATATCAGCTATACATCCAATTAGAATAAGTAATGAAAGTTTGAAAAAAGAAACTAATTTCAGTGCAAAAAACTTTATTGCAAACGTATTTGCTCTATTTTACCGTCAGTATGGATGGAAGTATTTGGATAGAGATTGTGTATTGAACAAATTAAACTATATTTTTATCGAACAGCTAAATTTATTAACAGAATTATTAGAAATCTATCTGTCGTATTTAGATTATATAGATTTTGAGGTTCGAGGGATTGAAGCAAGACCAACAGCTTTAGATGCAGTACCTAATTTATCACATACCTATGTTTTAAATTTTAATTATACCAACACATCAGGTCATCTCTACGGAACTTCTGAGGAGAAAACTCATTTTATACATGGTCGAATTGATTTAGATAGAACGTTTAGTAGGATCAATACCATGGTCTTTGGAATTGAGGATAAAGAAAATGATATTAACAGTGATTTGATACCATATCAGAAGTATTACCAAAGAGTTGTTAAAGAGACCGGAAATAAATTTGAAGAATTTTTCAAACCGAATATTGAATTACCAGACGATGTTCCAGATATTCGTATAGCTTCAAAGAACATTGTTGTTTTTGGTCATTCTGTAGACCCTCTGGATAAAGAGATATTCCAAAAATGTTTTAAATTAGCAACGCTTGATGAGTATCCTTATCGGTTTATTTTCACTTATTTTGATGAACCAGCTAAACGTTCAATTATTAAGAACCTCGCAATCATCCTTGGGAAAGAAAAATTGATAGAGTTAACAGGGAGTCGGAATGTTGTATTTGTAAAGAGTGATGATATGGACGGTATGAAAGATGTTCTGCTACCTTAGTACAGTTAAAAAATAATTGAATTTATAGAGTACAATTCTAAAATCTTATTTAAAAATAGTTTATACCCCACTCGTCCTCCCTAGGTCGAGTGGTTTCTCTTGAAATATGATAAAATAGAAAAGATAATACATTTTTTGAAAGAGATTAAGACAAAACTTTGTTTCCATATTTCCTGGAAACTGATAGAAAGTAAGGAGAAAGATGGAACAAATTAACCAAAAATTCCAGTGCCAGCAACTCTGGGCTAGAAACAAATACCTCGTTTTGAGCCATTCCAGCAATATTTACAATGAGATTCGCCAATACTTGAAGTATGAACAGGTGGAGGTGAGTGAAGTTCAAGAGATGATTGACCGAGCTTGTCAAATCCCAGAACACAGGGGTCAGGTTTGCAATGCCTTTCAGCATGTTTGGGGCTATTTCAAAAAGAAAGCGACAGATGCTGAGCGTAAGGACTATATGCTCTTGCTGGATCGCTACCGCTTTGCTCAAGCTTCCAAGGAAGACTTGATTGTTAAGACTCGAGAGTTGCTTGAACTCTATCCAAATAGCTACTTGCAACATTCGACTTTACTGAAAGGAGACTCCCATGAGACTTTGGCATGAGGATTTGATTTCACAACTTCCCCGTCCGCAACTTTTGGGCCAACATCGAGAGTGCTGTGCCCTGCGTGGCAATGGCTGGGGCAGAAAGCATGCGACGGTGGACTATGTCTTTACTCACTCGCCCTATCATCTCTATGCTTATCATCGCTTGATCATGGAGGAAATGGCTGACCGTGGCTACAATGTCAGTCCAGAGTGGCTGGACAAGAACTACCGTGGTAAAATTTGCCCTCCCTATGAGGACTTGCCTGAGGAGAAGCTAGGCAATCCTATCTATAGTGAGCATGATGCAGGATACTATGAGGAGTGTCTGGCTAATCTCCGTGAGAAGGGGATTGAGCTGGAGTAAGAGTCAGGATTAGCTCCACATTATAACTCTTCTCATAAATTTTTTCGAATAATAAAGATGAGACCTTTAGAATGATTCTAAGGTCTTCTTTTTATAAGTATTAGAATTTACTTTTAATAACTTTTGAGTTGTATTTGAAAGCCAAGGGCGAACGAAGTGAGCTTTTATAGGATATTTCCCGCTATAGTGGTATTCTAGATAATAATTTATTATTCTCTAGAACGGGATTTTTGAGACGCTCTAGCTCAAAAATTAGGGATGAAATTACGAAGTAATTTGCTCCCGTCCGCATTTTTTCAGGGAAATATCAGAATTACAAAAGAAAACCAACCTATAGTCTTTTCTAATAACAAGCCATAGTCACTGATGAGGATCGTCAATAGCTCGTTTGAACATTTTAACTATAAGATAACATAAAGCAAGCTATACAAAGGATTTGAGGCACTGGTCTCAAGTCTTTTTCTTTTGTACAAAAGAGAGATATAGTCTCAAACTATATCAAAGCCTAATTATTTACAATTATACAGGCGCTTTCTTTTCTGTTAAGATAGTTTCAACAACAAATTTTGGAGGACACATCATGTCAACTACGATCATCGGTTTCCCTCGTTTGGGCGAATTCCGCGAATTAAAATTTACAACTGAAAAATATTTTAGAAAAGAAATCTCAGAAGAAGAACTCCTTGCAGCAGCAAAAGAATTGCGCGCGAAACACTGGAACATCGTCAAAGAAAAAGGCATCACTGAAATCCCATCAAATGACTTTTCTCACTATGACAACTTCCTAGATGCTGCTTTCCTCTTCAACGTGGTGCCAGCTTCTGTTCAAAGTTTGGACTTGTCTGACCTTGAGCGCTACTTTGCTTTGGCGCGTGGTTACCAAGGTGAAAAAGGGGATGTTCGTGCCCTTCCAATGAAGAAATGGTTCAACACCAACTACCACTACATCGTTCCTAAGTTTGAAAAAGACACTCAAGTCAAACTTGCAGGTCACAAGATTTTTGATGAGTTCCAAGAAGCTAAAGAACTTGGATTGAACACTCGTCCTGTCCTTGTAGGTCCATTCACTTTCCTTCAATTATCAGACTTTAAAGAAGGCGTGAAAGCTGAAGACTTCGTAGACGGCTTAGTGGCTGCTTACCAAGAAGTTTTTGCTAAATTGGCGGAGCTTGGTGCGACTCGCATCCAACTCGATGAAGCGGCTCTTGTCAAAGATTTGACAGCTGAAGAAAAAGCTCTTTTCTTGAACCTCTACAACAAACTCTTGGCTGACAAGAAAGGTCTTGAAGTCTTGCTTCAAACTTACTTTGGTGACGTTCGTGACGTCTACACTGACCTTGTGAACTTGCCAGTAGATGCCATTGGTCTTGACTTCGTTGAAGGTAAGAAAACGCTTGAACTCGTTAAAGGTGGCTTCCCAGCTGACAAGACTCTCTATGCAGGTATCGTCAATGGTAAAAACATCTGGCGCAACAACTACGAAAAGAGCTTGGCTGTTCTTGAGCAAATTCCAGCTGAAAACATTGTCTTGACAAGCTCATGCTCACTTCTTCATGTGCCATTTACAACTGCTAACGAAGAATTTGAACCAGCTATCTTGAACCACTTTGCTTTTGCAGTTGAAAAATTGGATGAGATTCGTGACTTGGATGCTATCCGCAATGGTCAAGGTGCAGAAGCACTTGCAGCTAACAAAGAACTCTTTGCGACTGAGCGTGTGGGTGAAAATGCAGAACTTCGTGCGCGCATCGCTGGATTGACAGACGCTGACTACACTCGTTTGCCAGCCTTTGCGGAACGTGAAGCCATCCAAGAAGAAGCCTTTAAACTTCCAGCTCTTCCAACAACAACAATCGGTTCATTCCCTCAAACTAAGGAAGTTCGTGCCAAACGTTTGACCTTCCGTAAGGGTGAATTGTCACAAGAAGAGTACGACGCTTTCCTTGCTGAAACCATCGACGAATGGATCAAATGGCAAGAAGAAGTAGGATTTGACGTACTGGTACACGGTGAGTTTGAGCGTAATGACATGGTTGAGTACTTCGGTCAAAACTTGTCCGGTTACCTCTTCTCTAAGAATGGTTGGGTACAATCATATGGTATGCGTGGGGTGAAACCACCAATCATCTGGGGTGATGTCACTCGTCTCAACCCAATCACTGTCAAATGGTCAAGCTACGCCCAAAGCCGTACTGACAAACCTGTTAAAGGGATGTTGACTGGACCGGTTACCATCCTCAACTGGTCATTCCCACGTGAAGACATCTCTATCAAGGACTCAACTCTTCAAATCGCCCTTGCTATCAAGGATGAAGTTCTTGACCTTGAAGCTGCAGGTGTGAAAATCATCCAAATCGACGAAGCTGCTCTTCGTGAGAAATTGCCACTCCGTCGTAGCGACTGGTACGAAGACTACCTTGACTGGGCTATTCCTGCCTTCCGCTTGGTACACTCAACAGTAGCGCCAGACACACAAATCCACACCCACATGTGTTACTCAGAATTTACAGATATCATCCCAGCCATCGACAACATGGATGCGGACGTTATTTCCTTTGAAGCAAGCCGTTCAAACCTTGAAATCTTGGACGAACTCAAAGCGAAAAACTTCCAAACAGAAGTGGGACCTGGGGTTTACGATATCCACTCACCTCGTGTGCCAAATGAAGGCGAAATCGACCACACAATCGATGCTATCCTTGCCAAAGTACCAAGCAAGAAAGTTTGGATCAACCCTGACTGTGGTTTGAAAACACGTGGTATTCCAGAAACAAAAGAAAGCTTGATCCGCCTTGTCGAAGCAGCAAAAGCTGCGCGTGAGAAATTGTAAGATAAGACATTTCTCTCTTGACACTGACTGTTCAAGGAATTGCTTGGCCCTAGCTGCTCAGCAATCGTGAAATCAAAAAGAAAAGGATAATGACTATGTCACGCCAAACGCCGTCACTTTCATTTGAAGTGTTCCCTCCAAACCCAGCTGTGGGTAACGATAAAATTATTTCCGCTCTTCAAGATATGCAGGAGCTAGCACCTCACTTTATCAGTGTGACCGCCAGCAATAATAAATTTAATATCAAGGAAACAACGGTTCGTTTGGCTGACTTTATCCAGAATGATTTGGCGATTCCAACCATTGCCCACTTGCCAGCTATCTATCTGACCAAGGAAAAGGTTGCTGAAACCATTGCAGACTTGGATAAGGTTGGGGTACAGAGAATCTTGGCCCTGCGTGGAGATATTATCCCTGATGTGGAGCCACAGAAGGATTTCCGCTACGCAACGGACTTGATCGAGTTCATCAAGGAACAAGCCCCTCACTTTGATATTGTTGGCGCTTGTTATCCAGAAGGACACCCTGACTCGCCAAACCAGATCTCGGATATTCAAAATCTCAAGAAGAAAGTGGATGCAGGCTGTTCAAGCCTTGTAACGCAGCTTTTCTTTGACAATGAGCGTTTCTATGATTTCCAAGACAAGTGTACCTTGGCAGGGATTGATGTTCCTATTCATGCGGGGATTATGCCAATTCTGAATCGAAATCAGGCTCTCCGTCTCTTGAAGACTTGTGAGAATATCCACCTTCCACGTAAATTCAAGGCCATCTTAGACAAGTATGAGCATGACCCTGAGTCGCTCAGAGCAGCAGGACTTGCCTATGCTGTGGATCAGATCGTGGACTTGGTGACCCAGGATGTCGCAGGTGTGCATCTCTACACCATGAACAATGCTGAAACAGCCAAATACATCCACCAAGCAACCCATGCCTTGTTTAATCATCAGTCTTTAGGGTAATTGATTCTTTTAGCACTGAGACGACAGCTTGTCATTCACTTGCTTTTAAATAAAAAATGACAGTTGCGAGAGCCAAAGAATTCGCTAAATAAAATAAACAACAAACCATTCCTCTTTTCATGGGGGAATGGTTCCTTTTTAATAGAAAAGCCCGCACTTTTTAAGAAAAATATGATAAAATAGACTCTGTACGTACTTGATACAAAGATGAGGGTATAAACAGATTCTTAGCTATTCAAATCTGCTATGATATAAAAGATACAAATGCTAAAGAATAATATTTTTAAACTTTTCAAAGTGCCTAGATAGTTGAACACGGGTTGAATCCCTAGTGAAAAAGATAGATTTCCTGGTGTGCATCGCACACTGCGTCAATCTCCTATTTTCATACGGGATTCTTTACGCCCTTTGTATCCTGATTTTTGTAGGCAAGGCGTATAATTTCATCAATCCAAAGGGGATTAAAATGACAAAACAAGTGTTTCAAACGACTTTTGCGGGTCGTGAGTTGATCGTAGAGACTGGCCAGGTTGCTAAGCAAGCAAATGGCGCAGTTGTTGTGCGTTACGGTGAGTCGACTGTCTTGACTGCAGCCGTTATGTCTAAGAAGATGGCAACTGGGGATTTCTTCCCTCTTCAAGTCAACTACGAAGAAAAAATGTATGCGGCTGGGAAGTTTCCTGGTGGCTTTATGAAACGTGAAGGACGTCCTTCGACAGATGCAACTTTGACAGCGCGTTTGATTGACCGTCCAATCCGTCCTATGTTTGCGGAAGGTTTCCGTAACGAAGTGCAAGTCATCAATACGGTTCTTTCTTACGATGAAAATGCCTCTGCTCCAATGGCAGCTATGTTTGGTTCATCCTTGGCACTTTCTATCTCAGACATTCCGTTTGACGGTCCAATCGCTGGGGTACAAGTGGGTTATGTCGATGGCCAAATCATCATCAACCCTACTCAAGAACAAGCAGAGCAATCACTTCTTGAATTGACAGTAGCTGGGACCAAACACGCTATCAACATGGTTGAGTCTGGTGCCAAAGAATTGTCAGAAGAAATCATGTTGGAAGCCCTTCTTAAAGGTCACGAAGCAGTCAAAGAATTGATTGCCTTCCAAGAAGAAATCGTTGCTGCTGTCGGTAAGGAAAAAGCAGAAGTGGAATTGCTTCATGTAGATGCTGACTTGCAAGCTGAAATCATCGCAGCCTACAACAGTGATCTTCAAAAAGCGGTCCAAGTAGAAGAAAAATTGGCTCGTGAAGCTGCAACTCAAGCAGTTAAAGACCAAGTAACAGCAGTTTACGAAGAAAAATATGCAGACCATGAAGAATTTGAACGTATCATGCGTGATGTGGCTGAAATCTTGGAACAAATGGAACACGCTGAAGTGCGCCGTTTGATCACAGAAGACAAGGTGCGTCCTGATGGCCGTAAGGTCGATGAAATCCGCCCTTTGGATGCACAAGTGGACTATCTTCCTCGTGTGCATGGTTCAGGTCTCTTTACTCGTGGTCAAACTCAAGCCCTTTCAGTCTTGACCTTGGCTCCGATGGGAGAAACTCAAATCATTGATGGTTTGGATCCAGAGTACAAGAAACGCTTTATGCACCACTATAACTTTCCTCAATACTCTGTAGGGGAAACAGGTCGTTACGGTGCACCAGGTCGTCGTGAAATCGGTCACGGTGCTCTTGGTGAGCGTGCCCTTGCTCAAGTCTTGCCAAGTTTGGAAGAATTTCCATACGCGATCCGTCTGGTAGCAGAAGTCTTGGAATCAAATGGTTCTTCTTCTCAAGCCTCTATCTGCGCGGGGACGCTTGCCCTTATGGCTGGTGGTGTGCCAATCAAGGCACCAGTAGCTGGTATTGCCATGGGTCTTATCTCAGATGGAAATAACTATACAGTATTGACAGATATCCAAGGTTTGGAAGACCACTTTGGAGATATGGACTTTAAGGTTGCCGGAACTCGTGACGGGATTACAGCCCTTCAAATGGATATCAAGATCCAAGGGATTACTGCAGAAATTTTGACAGAAGCTCTTGCTCAAGCCAAGAAAGCTCGTTTTGAAATCCTTGATGTGATTGAAGCAACGATTCCAGAAGTTCGTCCAGAATTGGCTCCAACTGCACCGAAAATTGATACCATCAAGATTGATGTCGACAAGATCAAGATTGTCATCGGTAAGGGTGGAGAAACCATCGACAAAATTATCGCTGAAACAGGCGTTAAGATTGATATCGATGAAGAAGGTAATGTATCTATCTACTCAAGCGACCAAGATGCCATTAACCGTACCAAAGAAATCATTGCTGGTTTGGTTCGTGAAGCCAAAGTGGATGAAGTTTACCATGCCAAGGTTGTTCGTATCGAGAAATTTGGCGCCTTTGTCAACCTCTTTGATAAGACAGATGCACTTGTGCACATTTCTGAAATGGCTTGGACTCGCACCAACCGTGTCGAGGACTTGGTAGCTATCGGTGATGAAGTCGATGTTAAGGTTATCAAGATTGATGAAAAAGGTCGTATCGATGCCTCTATGAAGGCACTTCTTCCTCGTCCGCCAAAACCTGAGCATGATGAAAAAGGTGAAAAGTCTGAGCGACCTCACCGTCCACGTCATCACAAGGACCACAAACCTAAGAAAGAATTTACAGAAACACCAAAAGATTCAGAATAAGAAAAGGAGAAATGTATGGGATGGTGGCGCGAAACCATTGATATTGTAAAAGAAAATGATCCAGCGGCACGCAACAGTTTGGAAGTTTTGCTGACTTATCCAGGTGTCAAGGCCTTAGCTGCCCACCGTCTCTCGCATTTTCTATGGAAGCACGGCTTCAAACTCCTAGCTCGGATGCACAGTCAGTTTTGGCGCTTTTGGACTCAAATCGAGATTCATCCGGGTGCTCAGATAGAATCAGGTGTTTTTATTGACCATGGTTCAGGTCTGGTGATTGGAGAGACGGCGATTGTTGAAAAAGGCGTTCTTCTCTATCACGGAGTGACTCTTGGTGGAACAGGGAAGGATGTTGGCAAACGCCATCCGACTGTGCGTAAAGGAGCTCTCATATCGGCTCATGCCCAAGTTATCGGACCGGTAGAAATCGGTGAAAATGCCAAAGTCGGTGCTGCTGCAGTAGTCGTGGCAGACGTACCTAGTGATGTGACAGTTGTCGGTATTCCAGCTAAGATTGTTCGCGTTCATGGACAGAAGGATGAACCAACGATCCACGAAGTCGAAGAAAAACGGGAGTACTACGTCAATAAACTAGAGCAGGCTAGAGAAGCCAGTCACAGATCGTCGGGGTTGTAGAGGATACCTATATGATTCAAGCAAGAAATAAGTTAAGCCAAGAGGAGTTATCTGAGGCGAAAAAACTAATTAACTGTTGTCAAGCCTATGATGGAACTTATCGTGATCCCTATCTTTCTAACATGCTTAATTTTGACCCAAACATGCCCGCCTTTTTCCTTTATTATGAAAAAGGCGAACTTGTTGGTCTATTAACTGTCTATGCTGATGACCAAGATGTGGAAGTGACGATACTGGTTCATCCAAATCATCGCCGTCAGGGAATTGCGCGTGCTTTGTTTACGAGTTTTGAGAAAGAAACGGCTTCTTTCCCTATTCGTTCAGTTACTTTTCAGACAGAACGTATTTTTCTAGAGCGTCATCCTGATTTTGTCAGCAACTGGGGATTGGTCGAGGATGAAGAGACAGAAACCTGGTTAGGTAAGGATAGAAGACCTTATCCGTTAGAAAAGATTTCCAATCTTGAAGTTTTGTTAGCAGATAGTTCGTATCAAGATCAAATTAGTCAGTTAAAATTTCAGGCATTTTCAGAGGAACCTGAATCGAGAGAAGTTGAGGATAGATATGTCGCTGAAGCTCTGAAAGATCCAGAAAGTCACCTATATATTTTATTAAAAGACGGTCAGGTTATTGGGACTTGCACGGTAGATTTATCGACTAATACGAATTACTTCTACGGTTTAGCAATATCAGAACTTGAACGTGGCAAAGGCTACGGAAGCTATTTAGCAAAATCCCTAGTCAACCAACTGATTGAGCAAAATGATAAGGAATTTCAGATTGCAGTAGAGGACAGCAACGTAGGTGCCAAGCGCTTGTATGAAAAAATCGGCTTTGTCAAACAGACACAGGTAGTTTATCTGAATGAGAAAGAGTAGAAAAATGCTATTAGAAGAATTCGAAAATGTACCTGCTGTTATCGAACCAACTGATCGAAGTATTCGTGGTGGTGGAGAAATCTGTGACACGATTATTTTATCTTTTAATGGAGAAATCGTTGAACGAGTAAAGCAGTGTGAAGATGTTTACGAAGGTGGCTATTTAACCAATCTAAATGGTGGATTTCCATGGTATATCTATGAAAAAGATGGGAGTAAGGTAGCAGTTGCTATAGCTACGATTGGAGCCCCGATGGTTGTTGGACTCTTAGAAGAACTCAAAGCAAGAGGATTTAAGAACTTTATTGTGTTGGGTTCTTGCGGAGTTCTAGATCAGTCTATTCAGGCAGATAAGATTATCCTACCAAGTTCAGCTCTACGTGATGAAGGTACAAGTTATCATTACGCTCCTGCAAGTGATGAGATAGCTTATGACGAAACTTTGCTCTTAACCATGGAAGAAGCTTTGAATAAATCTTGCATTGAGCACATTCGAACAAAGGCTTGGACCACAGATGCTTTCTATCGTGAAACAGCCGATAAGGTCAAACGTAGATTAGCAGCAGGTGCGACTGTTGTGGATATGGAAGCTTCAGCAATCATGGCTTGGGCACAATTTCGACAAGCAAAAGTCTATCAATTTTTTTATACGGCTGATTATGTTGACCATCACAATCATGAGTGGGATGCAAGACATGAAGAAAGAAAAACAGATGCTATGACTTTCTTTGAGATAGCCTTAGTAATTGCTAGAGAGTTGGATTGAAACTACTTTTTACGATAAACAAGAAACAGAAAGGAGACAGTGAATGATTAAAATCTATGACACCATGTCTCGTGATTTGCGAGAATTTCTCCCTATCGAGGACGGCAAGGTCAAGATGTATGTCTGTGGGCCAACCGTCTACAACTATATCCACGTGGGGAATGCCCGTTCAACAGTGGCTTTTGATACCATTCGTCGTTACTTTGAATACCGCGGTTACGAAGTTGCCTATATTTCCAATTTTACGGATGTGGATGATAAGATTATCCATCGCGCCAAGGAAGAAGGCATCACGCCTCAGGAGGTTGCGGACAAGTACATCGCTGCCTTTCGTGAGGATGTGACGGCCTTAGGCGTGAAACCTGCGACTCGCCATCCGCGTGTAGTGGAGTTTATGGCTGACATCATTCGTTTTGTCGCTGACTTGATTGAAAAAGGTTATGCTTATGAGAGTCAAGGAGATGTTTACTTCCGTGTAGAAAAATCCCACAACTATGCTAAGTTGGCCAATAAAACCTTGGAAGATTTGGAGCTAGGTGCCTCAGGTCGTACAGATGAAGAGATGGCTCGTAAGGAAAATCCTGTAGACTTTGCTCTTTGGAAAGCTGCAAAATCAGGCGAGATTTCTTGGGACAGTCCTTGGGGACCTGGTCGTCCGGGCTGGCATATCGAGTGTTCGGTCATGTCGACAGAGATTTTGGGAGATACCATTGATATCCACGGTGGTGGAGCTGATCTGGAGTTTCCGCATCACACCAATGAAATTGCCCAGTCAGAAGCAAAAACAGGCAAGACTTTCGCCAATTACTGGATGCACAATGGCTTTGTTAATATCGACAATGTCAAGATGTCCAAGTCCTTGGGTAACTTTATCACCGTCCATGATGCCTTGAAGACTATTGATGGTCAAGTGCTGCGTTTCTTCTTTGCGACTCAGCATTACCGTAAACCAATCAACTTTACTGAAAAGGCAGTGCGTGATGCTGAGACCAATCTCAAATATCTGAAGAACACTTACGAGCAACCATTTACAGGAACTGTGGACGCCCAAGACTTGCAAGCTTTTAAAGACAAGTTTGTAGCAGCTATGGATGAGGATTTCAACTCTGCTAATGGTATCACAGTAGTCTTTGAAATGGCCAAATGGATCAACTCCGGCAACTATGATGCAAGTGTTAAGGAAGCTCTTGCGGATATGTTGGAGGTCTTTGGGATTGTCTTTGTCGAGGAAGTTTTAGATGCAGACATTGAAGCCTTGATCCAAAAACGTCAAGAAGCGCGTGCTAATCGTGACTTTGCGACAGCGGACCAAATCCGTGACCAATTGGCGGCTCAAGGAATTAAGCTCCTTGACACCAAGGATGGAGTGAGGTGGACTCGTGATTGATGTCAACCTCATTAACGGGATTGCGCTGGCTTTTGAGGGAGATGCAGTGTATTCTATGTATATTCGCCGCCACCTCATCCTCAAAGGCATGACCAAACCCAATAAACTCCACCAAGAGGCGACCAAGTATGTGTCAGCTAGGGCTCAAGCTCGCCTGATTGCCCTCATGTTGGAGGAGCAAGTCTTGACGGAAAAAGAAGAAGAAATCTACAAACGAGGTCGCAATACCAATAGTCACACAAAGGCTAAAAATGCAGATGTCGTGACTTACCGTATGTCCACGGGATTTGAAGCGGTGATGGGCTATCTCCATTTGACTGAAAACCTGGAGCGGCTAGAAACCTTAATTGCTTGGTGCATCCAAAAAGTGGAGGGCTAGAATATGATTGCAAAGGAATTACAAGACTGGTTTCCTGAAGCTCAGATTTCAGATCAGCCGATTGAGAGACCAGGCTATCTTACTCTTCCTTTAGCCTCTCAGCAGTGGATTTTACTAGAGGAAGCTGGGCTCAGCGAGCGTGAAAAGCAGCTGGTTGCCCTTTTGACCCAGCAGGAGCAGGCTCGTTCGCTCAATCCTTGGTATCTCTATCTGATTGAGGGGAAGGGGCAGGCACCGCAAGCTTTCAAAAAGATTCAGCTAGTTTATTGCCATCTTTCCTATTTCCAACAGGAAAATCTAGCTTCTTGGCTGGATATGATGCGGACTCTTTTTCCCAACTGCCAGACAGTGCTACAGGTCGGGGCTCAGGATTATGTTTTTGTCCTCCAGCAAGATAAATACAGCTCTGTCCGCTCAATCTTATCTGATACGATTGAAGCGGTTGAGTATGACTTTGGCCTTCGTCTGTCTATCATGTTGGGGCAGGTGTGGTCTCAGATAGGCTATCAAGCCCTATCAGACTTAATCAAAGCGGAGCGGGATTTGTTTAAGACATGGTGGCGTCAAGGTCATCAAGGTGTACACACCTTTTCACAACTCTATCTTTGGAGTATGGGAGAAAGGATTGTGGACCTGAGAGTCATTAAAGAATGTCTGCACCAGATGATTTTGGATCAGGATCAGATTCAGGAAATTATCCTTTCTCTCTGGGAAAATAGTGCTGTCCTAACTAAAACAGCCCAGCAACTCTATCTACATCGCAATTCTCTCCAATACAAGATTGACAAATGGGAAGAATTGACAGGACTTCAGTTGAAGGAGTTAACGGATCTTACCTTGTGTTATCAGTTGATTTTACCAGATATTCTTTAAAGTTTTGTGCAAGTTGCACAGAACTTTTTTATTTTTTTGGTCACCTTGCCATAGAAAAGTAAAGCGTTTTCATCTATAATAAAGCTATCAAAAAATAAAAGGAGTTCACCTCGATGGTAGAATTAAATCTTAAAAACATTTACAAAAAATATCCAAACAGCGAACACTATTCAGTTGAAGACTTCAACTTGGACATCAAAGACAAAGAATTTATCGTTTTCGTAGGTCCTTCAGGATGTGGTAAATCAACAACTCTTCGTATGATTGCTGGTCTTGAAGACATTACTGAAGGTACTGCATCTATAGATGGTGTGGTTGTCAACGACGTAGCTCCAAAAGACCGTGACATCGCCATGGTATTCCAAAACTACGCTCTTTACCCACACATGACTGTATATGACAACATGGCTTTCGGTTTGAAATTACGTAAATACAGCAAAGAAGACATCGACAAACGTGTACAAGAAGCTGCAGCAATCCTTGGCTTGAAAGAATTTTTGGATCGTAAACCAGCTGACCTTTCAGGTGGTCAACGTCAACGTGTTGCCATGGGTCGTGCTATCGTCCGTGATGCAAAAGTGTTCTTGATGGACGAGCCTTTGTCAAACTTGGATGCCAAACTTCGTGTATCTATGCGTGCTGAAATTGCGAAGATCCACCGTCGTATCGGTGCTACAACCATCTACGTAACCCACGACCAAACAGAAGCGATGACATTGGCAGACCGTATCGTTATCATGTCAGCTACTAAGAACCCTGCTGGTACAGGTACTATCGGACGTGTTGAACAAATCGGTACCCCTCAAGAAGTTTACAAAAATCCAGTTAACAAATTTGTAGCAGGATTTATCGGAAGCCCAGCTATGAACTTCATCAATGTGAAATTGATTGGTAGCGAAATTGTTTCTGACGGTTTCCGCTTGAAAGTGCCAGAAGGTGCTTTGAAAGTTCTTCGTGACAAAGGCTACGAAGGAAAAGAATTGATCTTCGGTATCCGTCCAGAAGATGTGAACGCAGAACCTGCTTTCCTTGAAACATTCCCAGAATCAGTTGTCAAAGCTACTATCTCAGTATCAGAATTGCTTGGTTCAGAATCTCACCTTTACTGCCAAGTTGGTAAAGACGAATTTGTTGCAAAAGTGGATGCTCGTGACTACTTGCAAACAGGTGCAACAGTTGAACTTGGATTTGACTTGAACAAAGCACACTTCTTCGACGTAGAAACTGAAAAAACAGTCTACTAAACAAATGAAATGTCAAAACACTGCTAGAGAAATCTGGCAGTGTTTTTTTAATGATTGGTATTGGCATAAAAACAGGCTTTTCTAGTTTTCATATCCTTAAAAAAGTGATAAAATGGTAGGAAGAATTGGAGAGTATAGATGCCGAAAGAAGTGAATTTGACGGGCGATCAGGTAGTCGCTTTAACGAAAGAATATTTAACAAAGGAAGACGTTGCTTTTGTACAAAAAGCATTGATTTACGCAGTTGATTGTCATAGTGGGCAGTTTCGGAAATCAGGCGAGCCCTATATTATCCACCCCATTCAGGTAGCAGGCATTCTGGCTAAGCTCAAGCTGGATGCCGTAACCGTTGCCTGTGGTTTTTTGCATGATGTGGTTGAAGACACAGATGCGACACTGGATGATTTGGAGAGAGAGTTCGGTCATGATGTTCGGATTATCGTTGATGGGGTGACCAAGCTTGGTAAGGTTGAGTACAAATCACTCGAGGAACAATTGGCTGAAAATCACCGCAAGATGCTTATGGCCATGTCAGAGGATATCCGTGTTATCTTGGTTAAATTATCGGACCGTTTGCACAATATGCGGACTCTCAAACACCTTCGAAAGGACAAGCAAGAACGGATCTCCAGAGAAACCATGGAAATTTACGCACCACTTGCTCATCGTCTAGGGATTTCCAGTGTCAAGTGGGAGTTGGAAGATCTATCTTTCCGTTATCTCAATCCAACTGAGTTTTACAAGATCACCCACATGATGAAGGAAAAACGCAGAGAACGTGAGGCTCTGGTCGACGAAGTCGTAACCAAGTTGGAGGACTATGCTACCGAACGCAATCTCAAAGGGAAAATCTATGGTCGTCCTAAGCATATCTATTCGATCTACCGCAAGATGCAGGATAAGAAGAAACGCTTTGAGGAAATTTATGACCTGATTGCCATTCGCTGTATCTTAGATACCCAGAGTGATGTTTATGCTATGCTGGGTTATGTGCATGAACTTTGGAAACCTATGCCAGGCCGCTTCAAAGACTATATCGCCAATCGTAAGGCCAATGGTTACCAGTCTATCCATACAACTGTTTATGGGCCAAAAGGGCCGATTGAATTCCAGATTCGTACTAAAGAAATGCACGAAGTGGCTGAGTACGGGGTTGCGGCTCACTGGGCTTATAAGAAAGGTATTAAAGGGCAGGTCAACAGCAAGGAATCTGCTATTGGGATGAACTGGATCAAGGAGATGATGGAGCTCCAAGACCAGGCTGATGATGCCAAGGAATTTGTGGACTCTGTTAAAGAAAACTATCTGGCGGAGGAGATTTACGTCTTTACTCCAGATGGTGCGGTTCGCTCCCTTCCAAAAGATTCAGGACCGATTGACTTTGCCTATGAAATCCACACCAAAGTCGGTGAAAAAGCGACTGGTGCCAAGGTCAATGGCCGTATGGTTCCACTGACAACCAAGCTCAAGACAGGGGATCAGGTTGAAATTATCACCAACCCCAACTCCTTTGGTCCGAGTCGTGACTGGCTCAACATGGTCAAGACTAGCAAGGCACGCAACAAGATTCGTCAGTTCTTTAAAAATCAAGACAAGGAATTATCCGTTAACAAGGGCCGTGAGATGTTGATGGCCCAGTTCCAAGAAAACGGCTATGTAGCCAATAAATTCATGGACAAGCGCCATATGGATGAGGTTCTTCAAAAGACCAGCTACAAGACAGAGGAGGCTCTCTACGCAGCCATTGGTTTTGGAGAAATTGGCGCTATTACCGTCTTTAACCGTTTGACCGAAAAGGAACGCCGTGAGGAAGAGCGTGCCAAGGCCAAGGCGGAAGCAGAAGAGCTTGTCAAAGGTGGCGAAGTTAAGGTCGAAAACAAAGAAACCCTCAAGGTTAAGCATGAGGGTGGTGTGGTCATTGAAGGGGCTTCAGGTCTCCTAGTTCGGATTGCCAAGTGTTGCAATCCAGTGCCGGGTGACGACATAGTCGGCTACATCACTAAGGGACGCGGTGTAGCTATTCACCGTGTGGACTGTATGAATCTCCGTGCCCAAGAAAACTATGAGCAACGTCTCCTTGATGTGGAATGGGAAGATCAATTCTCAAGCAAGGAATACACTGCCCACATTGATATCTATGGTCTCAACCGTACAGGGCTCTTAAATGATGTTCTGCAAGTTCTCTCCAACACAACTAAGAATATCTCAACCGTTAATGCTCAGCCAACTAAGGATATGAAATTTGCCAATATCCATGTCTCCTTTGGTATTTCCAACCTCTCTACACTGACCACAGTCGTGGACAAGATAAAGAGTGTGCCAGAGGTTTACTCCGTCAAACGGACCAACGGCTAATTCTCCCTTCAGTTACTAGAAAGGCTATTATGAAAATCATCATTCAACGAGTCAAGAAAGCCCAAGTGAGTATCGGAGGTCAGGTGAGGGGAAAAATTAATCAGGGTCTCTTATTACTGGTTGGTGTTGGCCCAGAGGACCAAGAGGAAGATCTGGACTATGCTGTGAGAAAGCTTGTCAATATGCGGATTTTTTCAGACGAAGAAGGCAAGATGAACCTATCTGTCAAGGATATCAAGGGGGAAATCCTTTCTATTTCCCAGTTTACCCTCTTTGCGGATACCAAGAAAGGCAATCGTCCCGCCTTTACAGGTGCAGCCAAGCCGGATATGGCATCAGATTTCTATGATGCTCTCAATCAAAAGCTAGCACAGGAAGTACCTGTTCAGACAGGCATCTTTGGAGCGGATATGCAGGTGGAGCTAGTTAATGATGGACCAGTCACCATCATTCTTGATACTAAAAATAGATAAGAAAACCAAGCCCAGCTGGCTTGGTTTTTGTTTATAGACACTCCCAGAAAGAGGTATGTTTGTTGTAAAAGTCTGGATAGTTTTCTCTTAGGTGGCTTGCCGTTATATAATATAAAGTAGAATGACAGGAAGTAAAGACTGGAGTAAGAGAGTAGAAATATTGAGGGCCAGTGATGGCTAAAAAGACAAATAATAGAAGGTCAACGGAGAGAATCGCTAAGTAGTAAAGGCGAATTTTTTTGTTCATCTGAGGATAAATCTCAGAGAAATGTTTTTTGAGTCGGAAGACCAAGCGAGATAGCAGTAGTCCCTGAGCAAGGATGAAAATGAAGCAAAAAATCAGACCTCTCTCCAAAGAAAGTTCGTATCGGGGTCTGAAAGTTACCAACAGTAGCAAATCGCTGACTGCAATTGCTGCAAAATGGATTCTAAAGAGCTTTTTCATAGGAAGACCTCCCTCTTTTATCTAGCTTCATTCTACATCAAACGAATGGAACTTACAACTAAAATAATAAAAAATCCCTGAAAGGAATTTCTTTCAAGGATAAGGGCTTAGTTGATTTTTTCGACATAGAGTTGTTTGGCGATATCCATACTAACTTGGAGGTCTTCACCTTTGTTGACCAGTGTAAAGGTATTGGAAAAATTATCAAACTGCTTGACTTTGACTTGGTTACCGATATGAATCTCATGCTTTTCTAAGTATTTAAGTAAGTCAAAGCTATCGTGAACTCGAGTCAGGAGATAGGTTCCAGCTTCCTTGGTACCTGCCAGTGGTAAGTTGTTGATTTCAACCAAGAGCTCTCCCTTGGCTGGGATGGTTCCTCCGTGGGGACAGGTTTTAGGGAAGCCCAGCAGTTTATCCAGTCTCTCTACGAAGAGATCGGATACAGTGTGCTCTAGGACCTCGGCTTCTTCGTGGATCTGGTCACTGGTATAGTCGAGATGGTGAACTAGAAAGACCTCAATCAACCGGTGTTTGCGATAGAGCTCGGAGACTAGTTTGAGCCCAATATCTGTCAATAGATAGCCATTCTCCTTGTCCTTGAGGATGAGATTTTCACTTTTCATGCGTTTGATCATCTCTGTTACGGCAGGTGGAGAGACTTGCATACGGGCAGCAATTTCCTTATTGGTGATTTTTTGCATTTCCGTACCGATTTCATAAATACATTTTAGGTAGTCTTCTTTATTTGGCGTCATTCGTTTCCTCTTGTCTTTTCTCTCCATCTAGTATATCAAAAAAAGCTAGATTTCTCTAGCCTTCTGCCCTAATGGCTTTGATTTTAGTCCAGTTCTTTTACTGCAGCAATAGCAGCTTCAAAGTCTGGTTCCGTGTTGATGTTGTCAACGTATTCTACGTAACGGATGACATTGTCAGTATCGAGAACAAAGACGGCACGTGCAAGGAGATGCCATTCGTTGATCAAGAGGGCATAATCGCGCCCGAAAGAATGGTCAAAATAGTCTGAAAGCATGATGGCATTGTCAAGGCCTTCAGCCCCGCACCAGCGTCCTTGGGCAAATGGTAGGTCCATAGAAACAGTAAGAACGACGGTATTGTCGAGGTTAGCTAGTTCTTGGTTGAATCGACGTGTTTGCGTTGAGCAGATACCAGTATCAATAGAAGGGACAACACTCAAGACTTTTTTCTTTCCATCAAAGTCAGCTAGCGTTTTTTTAGAGAGATCGGTTGTCGTAAGAGAAAAGTCAAGTGCCTTGTCTCCGACTTGCAGTTGTTTACCTGTAAAAGTTACAGGATTTCCGAGAAAAGTGGTCATGAAACTACTCCATTCTTTTTTCTTTTATTTTACCGAGAATTGTCAGATTTTTCCAATGATTTGACTGGAAATTAAGAGATAAAAAACGCCTGTTCACGTGAGAACGACGTTTTTTAGTGGATTACTTAGACAAACCTTCAGCAATCTTGTCAAGGTTGTATTTCATCATGCTGTAGTAGCTGTCGCCTTCTTTGCCTTCTTCAGCGATTGAGTCAGTAAAGATTTGTGCGTAGATTGGGATGTTTGTGTCTTGTGAAACAGTTTTCATTGGACGGTCATCGACACTTGATTCAACAAAGAGTGATGGAACTTTTGTTTGGCGAAGTTTTTCAACCAAGGTCTTGATTTGTTCAGGAGTACCTTCTTCTTCCGTGTTGATTTCCCAGATGTAGGCACTTGGGACACCGTAGGCTTTAGAGAAGTATTTGAAGCATCCTTCGCTGGTTACGATGAGTTTCTTTTCAGCAGGGATATTGTTAAATTTCTCTTTGGCTTCCTTGTCTAGTTTGTCTAGTTTTTCAGTATAGTCTTTGAGATTTTTTTCGTAGAATTCCTTGTTGCTAGGATCTTTGGCAATGAGCTGTTTAGCGATATTTTTAGCATAAATCATCCCATTTTCAAGGTTGAGCCAAGCGTGTGGGTCTTCTTTGCCTTTCTCGTTTTGGCCTTCAAGGTAGATAACATCAACGCCTTCGCTGACTGCAAAGTAGTCTTTGTTTTCAGTTTTCTTGGCATTTTCGACCAATTTGGTAAACCAAGCATTGCCACCTGTTTCAAGGTTGATACCGTTATAGAAAATGAGGTCAGCCTCAGAAGTTTTCTTAACGTCTTCAGGAAGTGGTTCGTATTCGTGTGGGTCTTGACCAACAGGAACGATACTGTGAAGATCAATCTTGTCGCCAGCGATATTTTTGGTAATATCAGCGATAATCGAGTTTGTAGCAACAACTTTTAGTTTTTGACCAGAAGTAGCATCTTTTTTTCCGCTAGCACATGCTACAAGTGCAATGACGGAAAGAAAGAGTACAAGCAATGTACCTAATTTTTTCATTAGATTCCTCCAGAAAGGGTCTCCCCTTATTTATTGATTTTTTTATGTTTCAGTTTCAAATATCGTTGTTTTGGAGCGATAAAGAAGCTAATGAGAAAGAAACTGGCAGATGTGAGCACGATGCTCGATCCTGCTGCGAGATTGAAGCTATAGCCGATAAAGAGTCCCACGACAGAAGCCAGGGCTCCTAGACTTGATGAAAGGAAAATCATGCTCTTTAGGCTATTAGCGTAAAGATAAGCCGTCGCAGCTGGTGTGATCAGCATAGCCACGATAAGAATGGTTCCAACACTTTGCATGGCGGTGACGGACACAAGGGTCAAGAGCACCATGAGCAGATAGTGGTAGAAATTGACAGGCATTCCCATGGCTTTAGCCAGGAGCTCGTCAAAGGATGTAATCAATAGTTGTTTAAAGAAAATCCCGATAATCAAAAGAATGACTGCGCCCACACCAATAGTAATCCACATGTCCATGTCTTGGACAGCGAGGATATTCCCGAAAAGGATATGGAAGAGGTCTGTCGAACTCTTGGCAACACTAATCAAGATGACACCTAGGGCTAAGAAAGATGAAAAGGTAATACCAATGGCAGTGTCACTCTTGATGATAGAGTTTCCCTTGATGTAGGTAATGATGATGGAGGCCATCAAGCCAAAGATAATGGCTCCAATAAAGAAATCAATTCCCAGGATAAAGGAAAGGGCTACGCCGGGCAAAACTGCGTGAGAGATAGCATCTCCCATGAGAGACATCCCACGTAGGATGATAAAACATCCCACAGCTCCAGCAACAACTCCGATGACTATAGCTGTTATCAAGGCGTTTTGTAGGAAATGGAAATGTTGCAATCCATCGATAAATTCTGCTATCATAGGTCACCTCCATTGAAAAAGAGTTTGCTACCGTAGGCCTTCTTAAGATTGGCTTCGGTAAAGGTTTCTTTAGTCGGACCAAGGTCTATTAATTCTCGATTGAGAAGCAAAACTTGGTCGAAATAATGGGGGACTTTGCTGAGGTCATGATGGACGATGAGAACTGTTTTACCAGCTTTTTTAAGGTCTCTCAGCGTGTTCATGATAATCTCTTCACTAACCGAATCAATCCCGACAAATGGCTCATCTAGAAAGATGTAGTCAGCTTCCTGCACTAAACAGCGGGCAATCAACACACGTTGAAATTGTCCTCCTGAGAGTTGGCTGATTTGGCGATCAGCATAGTCTGAGAGCCCAACGATTTCAAGTGCATCTGCCACTTTTTTCCAGTGGCTGGCCTTTAAGGTGTGAAAGAGTGGGATGGATGGATAGAGTCCCAGAGAGACGCATTCCTTGACCTTGATAGGGAAATTGTAGTCGATATGGATCTTTTGCTCGACATAGGCAACTCGATGTAACGATTTCTTGAATTCTTTGTCATCGAGAAAGGCCTGACCTTCATGTGGGATAATTCCCAACATACTTTTTAATAAAGTTGATTTTCCAGCACCGTTTGGACCAATAATTCCGGTAATAGTTGGTCCTTGGAGCACTAGTGAAATATCCTTTAGTGCCAACGTTTCTTTGTAGGAGACACTGAGGTTTTCGATACGTATCATACAGTTGTATTCCTCCTGCCTTTTAATATACCTTAAAAAAAAAATTAAGTCAAGTTAATTTTTGAAAAATTTAAAATAATAACTGAAAAATGAAGAAAAAAGAGAAACCATTTTTAATTGCATTCCCAAGTGTTTTTTGCTAAGCTAAGAATAAGTGAAAAAATGAAAGCGAGAACAAGATGACACGTTATCAAGACGATTTTTATGATGCAATCAATGGCGAATGGGAAAAAACAGCTGTCATTCCAGCTGACAAATCTCGAACAGGTGGTTTTATTGACCTTGACGAGGAAATTGAAGAGTTGATGCTGGCGACTACGGACAAGTGGTTGGCAGGTGAGGATGTTCCAGAGGATGCCATCCTCGCAAACTTTGTTAAGTACCATCGTATGGTACGTGATTTTGACAAGAGAGAAGCAGATGGGATCAAGCCTGTTTTGCCAATGCTCAAGGAATACCAAGATTTGGAGAGTTTTGCAGATTTCACCAGCAAACTGGCAGAGTTTGAACTAGCAGGGAAGCCAAACTTCCTTCCATTTGGTGTATCGCCAGACTTTATGGATGCCAGAACCAATGTTCTCTGGGCCAGTGCACCAGGGACGATTTTGCCAGATACGACTTACTACGCTGAAGACCATCCTCAGCGTGAGGAGCTCTTGACTCTTTGGAAGGAAAGTACTACGAATCTTCTCAAAGCCTATGATTTTTCAGATGAGGAAATCGCAGACTTGCTAGAGAAACGATTGGAATTGGACCGTCGTATTGCGGCTGTAGTGCTTTCTAACGAAGAAAGTTCAGAGTATGCCAAACTCTACCATCCATACGCTTATGAAGATTTCAAGAAATTTGCTCCTGCCCTACCTTTGGATGATTTCTTCCAAGTAGTTCTTGGCCAAACTCCAGATAAAGTTATCGTAGATGAAGAACGTTTCTGGCAAGCAGCAGATCAATTCTATAGTGAAGAAGCGTGGCCTCTACTCAAAGCAACCTTGATTTTGGGTGTGGTCAATCTCTCAACAAGCTATCTCACAGATGAGATTCGTGTCCTGTCAGGTGCTTATGGTCGTGCCCTTTCAGGTGTTCCAGAAGCTCAGGATAAGGTCAAGGCAGCTTATCACTTGGCCCAAGGACCTTTCAAGCAAGCTCTTGGTCTCTGGTATGCGCATGAAAAATTCTCCCCAGAAGCTAAGGCTGACGTAGAGAAAAAAGTAGCGACTATGATTGACGTTTATAAGGAACGCTTGGCTAAGAACGACTGGCTCACACCTGAAACGCGAGACAAGGCCATTGTCAAACTCAATGTCATCAAGCCTTATATCGGTTATCCAGAGGAATTGCCAGCCCGCTACAAGGACAAAGTAGTGGACGAAACTGCCAGTCTCTTTGAGAATGCCCTAGCCTTTGCGCGTGTGGAAATCAAGCACAGCTGGAGCAAGTGGAACCAACCGGTTGATTACAAGGAGTGGGGGATGCCAGCTCACATGGTTAATGCCTACTACAATCCACAGAAAAACTTGATTGTCTTCCCAGCAGCCATTCTACAGGCTCCATTCTATGACTTGCATCAGTCATCTTCTGCTAACTACGGTGGTATTGGTGCTGTTATTGCCCACGAGATTTCTCATGCCTTCGACACAAATGGCGCTTCTTTTGATGAAAATGGTAGCCTCAAGGATTGGTGGACAGAGAGTGACTATGCTGCCTTTAAAGAAAAAACGCAGAAAGTTATCGACCAGTTTGATGGGCAAGAATCTTACGGAGCAAGGATCAACGGAAAACTAACTGTATCAGAAAATGTTGCTGACTTGGGAGGAATTGCTGCAGCCCTTGAAGCAGCCAAGAGAGAACCAGACTTCTCAGCTGAAGAATTCTTCCACAACTTTGCTCGTATCTGGCGTATGAAAGGCCGTCCTGAGTTGATGAAACTCATGGCCAGTGTCGATGTGCACGCGCCTGCCAAACTCCGTGTTAATGTCCAAGTACCAAACTTCGATGACTTCTTTACAACATACGATGTCAAAGAAGGCGATGGTATGTGGCGTTCACCAGAGGACCGTGTGATTATTTGGTAAGACAAAAACCAAGGAAATTTTCCTTGGTTTTTTGCTTGCTAGAAAAAGGGATTAAAAGTCTTTTCGTGAGCGATAGTCGTAGCTGGACCATGCCCAGGATAGACATCGTAGTTAGGAAGAGTAAAGAGTTGCGTCTGAATGCTATGGAGGAGTTGTTCCGTGCTACCGGTAGGAAGATCGGTCCGTCCGATGGTTTCTCGGAATAGAGCATCTCCCGTCAAGACTAGATGAGCATCAGGAAAGACTAGGGAAACGCCGCCGATAGAGTGCCCTGGGGTCGGTAGAACGGTAAAACGAAATTCCTCAAGCTGGTATTCCTCATGAAAGACAAAGGTGTGCTCTGCAGGTTTTGCGACCACATTTGCCATATCATCGTGACGAGGGAGACCAGAGAGATTATCTACAGGTGTATAAAGCCAGCTGGCTTCACTCTCTGCTACATAAACTGGGGGATTTCCAAAAGTCTCACGAACCAAGTCTAGACTCATAATATGGTCGTAGTGGGTGTGGGTCAGGAGAATCGCGCAGACTGGTTTGTTGATTTTTTCAATAGTCTTGCGAATAGCTTCCCAATGGCTACCTGGGTCAACCACAATCAGGTGTTGGTCTCCTTCCAGATAATAAGTGTTTTCATAAGCAACGGGATTCACGGTTTTATGGATTTTCATACTGGCTCCAATCTCAAAGAATGTACTAAACTAAGTATAGCACAGAAGAGGATACTTAGGGTATCAGAAAGTCTTTTTTGATTGATGGGTTGGTATCTTTAGTTGAATTTTAAACCGTCATAATTAAAAGTTTCAAAATGAAACCAGCCACATAAGTAAGAATATCATTCATACTGAATTTTTCGGCTCTTAAATACTGAAACGGGTTAATCATTACTGAGTAGAAAAGAATGTTAAAAAAGGAAGAATTGGCCCAAAGGTTAGAATTATCTGTCTAACTTTTTAAGAGCAGTACATCCAAAGCTTTTTACCTATCCTTAGATAGAAACGGCTCTTGTTATTTTAATAATTAGTATAAAAATTGAATTTTAAGCTTGCAATTAAGGCGACTTGTTGATATAATGGAGGAGTAAAATAATATAAAGGAGTTTCACATGGCTTTAATCCAATTAACACCAGAAGATTTACGTGCATCTGCCCAAAAATACACAAGTGGTGCTGAGGAAGTGAGACAAGTACTACGTACATTGAGCAACGAACAAGAGACTATCAGAGGGAACTGGAAAGGTTCAGCTTTTGATAGCTTTGATCAACAGTTTACAGCATTGTCTCCAAAAATTGAGGAGTTTGCGACTTTGCTTGATGAAATCAATGCACAGTTGCTTAAAGTTGCGGACATTGTTGAACAAACTGACCAAGATATTGCAGCACAAATTAATTAATTAATTAATTAATTAATTTGTTATAAATGGCTTTAGGAGGGCGAGAGCCTTCCTATTTTTTATGGTGGATATGATTGAAAACTAAAATGGGAAAGAATAGAATTTATAAATATGTAGGAAGTAGTCTGTTGGCATTAGGATTGCTGGCATTGATGGTTTTTTTGAATCTATCAGTTCAAAAAAATACGACCATTCATAATGAGAATAGTGCAAAAGCAAATCAACAGACCAAATTAAATGTGGCTATTGTAAATGAAGATAAGCCTGTCTATGTTGATACAAAAGAGTATAACCTAGGTGCTAGTTATGTTAAAAATATCGAGCGTGATAATTCACAAAACTGGTCTGTTGTTCCTCGTGGAGCGGCTGATTCTGGGTTAGAAAGTGGGAAATACCAACTCGTTTTAACAATTCCTAGTGACTTTTCTGAAAAAATACTCGATATTAACAGCATCAATGTTGATAAGACAACCATCAATTATAAGGTGAATGCGCAAGGAAATTTGCAAGTAGAAAATGATGCAAATAAGCTAGCAAAAGATATTGTTGCTGATTTGAATGGTCAGTTAGTTGACATGTATATGGCTAGTATTTTGAACAACCTTTATACAGCACAAAAGAATGTTCAAGCTAGTTCACAGATACAAGCGACCAACATCGGAAACTATCGTACGAATTTATATGGGACAGCTATCAACTCTAAAAATCTTTTCCCAACTCTCTATACTATGTCTAGTTCCTCTGTTGACTCCAACAGTGCTTTAAAGACAGGTTTGGAGAGTTACTCACAGATTTTTGATCATTTTGATGTTTCGCAGATTGCCTATGGCAAAAATTTTGCTACTCTGCTTCAGAATAGAGTAGATGAGAAGAAAAATTATGCGGATATCATCACCCAGCTCATCTCTCAGAGTCGGGAAGACGTTCAGGGACAAATTAAAACTTATAAGGAATTAATTGAAGCCCAAGGCAGTTTGACTGCGAATATAGATGGAACAGGAGCATCCTCTGATGGAACGTCACCAGAAGTTGGAGCTTCCTATAAAACAGTGGCAGAAAATATCAGCAAAGAGATTGATAGTTTACAGACCAATCTAACAGATGAAAGAACGAAGTTTGAAAATCATAAAAAGGATATTCAAAACTTTATTGATGAGAAATTAGCCACTTACTATGGAACAAGTGAGAAGAGCAAAATCACTCTTGATCAATTTTTGGATAAAGCTGCAAACAAGGACCTAAAGAAGGTTGAAGAGTCTCTAAAAATGCAGCTGGCTTCTGCAATCTCAGAATTACCCAAAGAAGATTTTAGTGGAAAAGAATTTAGTGGTTTTGGTATGACACCAATCACAATTCCTTCTGTAAACTATACAGATTTAAAAACAATCAAAGAGCCTAGCGACGAGATTTCTTTGACGGATTTGAAGAATCTGGAAAAACTAGCAATTACTAGTACGAGTGCTGTTGGACGAACAGGAACAAAGGCTAAGGTATCATGGAAAGCTGAATCAGGAGTGACAGTTCACTCAGTCACTTATGATGGTACACCAGTTGAGTTTGACCAAGAAATTGATTTGAAGACGGGTGGGACTTTTAAAGTAGCCTATAGTGTTGCAGAGGCAACCTCAACTACAACTACAGGTTCAACCGGGACTCCAAGTCCAGCTCCAAAAGCAGAGCTAAAATCCATTAATATTTCCTTGAATGATGTCCAAGCAGCTAGTGCACCAGTAGATGTGTTACGTGTTCAGCAAGCAGCAGTGTCTTATGGACAAAAGGTTCAGAAAATAGCTTCTGACTACCAAAAGGTAGAATCACTAAAACAAGCATACGATACCGTCAAAGGGTTAAAAAATAGTGATATAACAGATGCTTTGTCAAATATTTGGTTTGAAGCTATTAGTTCAAATCTGAAGAAATATGAAGACAGCATAACTGTACCTGCTAGTGATACAGAAACTGATGGTGCTAAAGGAAAAGTAGATAAAGCCTTGTCAGAACTGACTACACTGAAGCCTGTTCTAGAAAAAAATGTGCAAGATGTTTTGACTACCAACCAAGAATTGGATACCAAAATCAAGGAACAGTTAGTCTTGTATGAGCAGTTGGAAACGAAACTAAATGATTTGGTTGAGAAGCAAGGGGGAGGCAATGCTGCATTTGAAGATACTGATAAACAATTGACTGCCCTAAATTCGGAGTATGCAGCTCTCTTGTCAGAAACTACGGGTGTGAAAGAGTCTTCTCAAAGCAATGTCAAGGCGGCTGAGTCTGTTAATGAGACTTTAGGTAATTTCAATCGTGAATTGTCAAATGCTCAAACAAGTACTGAAAAGTTGTCTCAAGATGCTGACTCCTTGATGACACAGTTTAATGAAGAATTGGCTAATAATGGAAACTTTGTAGAATCCTTCGTGAAGGTTTTGAATAATGCCTATCAAAATGGGGTACCAAACGACGTATTGCTCAACTTCTTATCCAACCCTGTTACCCAAAATGCTACTTCAGTAAAAGCGACTGTCAATGTTTACCGTCCGTTTACATGGATTTTACTATTGGAGATTATTAGTCTCTTTACAGCCTACCTATTTGCAACTCAAAATGTTATTCGAAAAGTTAAAGATAAGTTCAAACTAGATAAGCTACAAGATACGGATATTATGACAGTTGGTCTACTCTCTATTTTGGCTGTAGTAGTTGGTCTAGTAGTTGGTATTGTATCGAGTGCACAGCTTCATGTTGGCCGTGAATACCAACCGTCATGGGTTTTGCTGATTGTTTTAGCTACATTAGTACTGATTCAAGGACAGTATTTATTGCTCAAACATTTCCGAGTAATTGGAATGGGTCTGGCCTTCTTTATGATGATTAGCTTTGTCTATCTATCGAATGCAATTGGGACGACAGCCAGTCTGACAGGTTTCCCAGCCTTTATCAAAAATCTCAATGCCTTATCAATATTGGAAGCTTTACTCTCAGGATATTTTGATGGGCAACCAGCAAACATTTTAGCATTTGTTGCAATGACGATTGTCTTAGCTGGAGTACTTGTTATGAATATTTTTATCAAAGAAAGAAGCTTTTGGCCTCAAGTATTTCAAACTGAGAAAGAATAGGAAATGAAAAAAATAATTCTTTTACTTCTTACCTTAGTAGCATGTGCAGCAGTCTCAACGGCTGCTGCAGATGATTTGAAGGATAATAGTCTCCAGATTGATGACTCCCGACTTGAGAAGAAAGAGGGATTAAAATTTGGATTACAATCTGAACAAATTAAGGAGCTTTTTAACGAAGCGACTCAAAAGAAGTTGCAAGACATGCAGCAGCATCAAGAGGAGCAGTTGAGCACAGAAAGTGGCCAACTGTTTTCTGCTATACAGGGGCCAGTTAAAAAAACTCCCGAAGAGCAGTTGTTTCAACCAAAATCAAAAAAAATAGCTCAATTTCAAACAAATATAGGCCAGGTAGAAAAAAGTGGATTAAGTGACTTTCTTCCAGAGATATTCTATATAGCATTAATTTTCTTGCTTTTTGGAGCAACTGCTGTGATGAGCTATCGCGTGATGGTAGAGGGGATGGATTAAACTTTTAGTAAATCTATCAAGACAATTTTAAGAGAAAGAAGACAAATCAGATACAGGAGGCATGTAAGAAGTGGAGCAGCATATCAATATTACCCTACGCCTGAAAGAAAGAGATGTGGATGTTCGTATTCCACGTCGTATTGAAGTGCGTCGATTAATCCGAGAAGTGGATGCCATTTTTAATCCAGATAAAAAGCGAAGAAAATATCAACTAAGAATTGTCAATAAAGGTTTGTTGATTGATGAAGGGAAGCAACTGTCTGATTATCCCTTGACAACAGGAGATTTAGTAGAGATAGAGGAGATATAGGTGACTGAGGAAAAATTTGTATTTGGTGAACAGCCATTTATCTATGAAAAAAATGAAACAACTTGGCAATTGAGCCTTAAGCGCTCAGATGTAGAGAGTCAAGATTTACGTGAACTGTTACTGTTGGATTTGCATCATCCATTCTTTTTGGAGCAATCGATGGTTTCTGATGAGGATAGTGTAACCTTCTCCTATCAAGTCGAAGCTCATGGACTGACTTATGAAGAAATAAAGAGTCGTACTATTTCGGAGAGAATTCGTTTGGCGCTAAACGTTTTTCGTGTAGAGGAAGCCTTGGAGTTGCCAGTGACCTTCCTTTTGCATCCAGTAAATCTCTTTATTACTAAGGATGCTCAGCCTAAGATTGCTTATCGTGGAATTCCTGGTCTGATGGTTCCTCAATCAATATCCTCAGAAGATTTTTTACGTCAGGCTAAGTGTTTTACTGTAACTCTATTTAGGGATTTGGACTTTATGGACCTTTACAATGGTTCCTTAGAATTAGAGACCCTACCAGACTTTTTAAATGACCTGTGTCAAGCAGATGATATTGAAACAGCAGTTGCTATTTTGGAACGGTATTATGTAGAGAAATCTGCGAAAGAACAGGCGGATTTGGTCTTGGTTCCAAGTAGACGGCATCGTGTATTTAAGCTTGCGACGATTTGGTTGACAGCGAGTGTTGTTTTGTTAATCGTTCCACTCATCTATCTGATTTTTGTGCAGAATCCTTTCAAAGAAAAGATGTTGCAGGCAGATACAGCTTTTATTAAAGTAGATTATAGTGGTGTTATTACAGAACTAGAGGGGGGTGATCCTGCTAGCTTGCCTAATACGCAGAAGTATGAGTTGGCCTATTCTTATATTCAAGGATTGGAATTTTCTTCTGAACAAAAGAAGGTCATCCTGAATAATGTAACCCTCAAGTCCGATGAGCTTTATTTGACTTATTGGATTCAAGTTGGGCGCAATCGCTTTGAAGAGGCGCTTGATATTGGGAAACGGATTAACGACAGTGACTTGATTCTCTATGCTTTGACTCAGGAAATCAAGCAGGTTCGGGAAGATGGCAAGTTGTCAGGAAAAGATCGTGAAAGTAAACTGAATACTTTGGAGAGTGAATATAAGAAATACTGGGATAGCCGAAGTGAGCTATTAACAAGTGATTCTAGCTCTAATGCATCTACTAGTCCAAATTCTCAAGACAAGGCTTCTGAAAGCAAACCTTCATCTGAGAAGAAATCAAGCCCTAGTAGCTCCTCTAGCAATTAAAGTAGACCAAGGAGAGAAATTATGAAAAAACAAATCATTTTCTACAGCCAAGGTCTGCGTTATGAAGTAGAACTGAGTGCAGATAAGACGGTCTTGGTCGGGGCTACTGAAAAGGCCCAAGTCTACCTCTCTCAGCAGGAGAGACCGATTCAGCTCAAGCTTGACGGTGACGAGGTCTTTTATCAGTATGAGGACGAAGCGGGATTATTGAAAGATGGTCTACGTTTGGGTGAGGTTGTCTTTTATCTCCGAGAAGGGGAACCAAGGGTTTATGATCTTTTGGATTTATCAGAGCTTCAGATCGGTTCTCAAAGAGGTGCGTTGATCACACTAGATGAAGATGTTGAACTCCTACTCCAAAAATCTCAGAATCAATGGATGCTAACTAGACTAAAAGGCTCGTTTTATCGAAACAATCATCTGGAACAGATGGATCAGCAATTGATTGGTTTTGGAGATGAGTTGAGTCTAGGAGCGGTGACAATAAAGTTCTATCCAGATGAAGTATGGGTTCAGGGGCCTGCCCAAGTTGGGAAACAACTGACTCTGAGAGAACCCTCTCGATATGGCTTTTATGAAGATTATCCAGATTATCATCGTTCGCCACGAATTATTTATCGTGGTAGCGAGGATAAAATCTTAATCAATCCCCCTGGACAGGAGCCGGTAAAGCCAAGTGATGAACTGTTAAAGCTAATCGTTCCTCCACTTATGATGGTCGGGGTAACTGTCTTGATCACCTTGATTCAACCTCGAGGGATCTATATTCTTGCGACAGTAGGGATGTCCATCACCACAATGATTTTTTCTATCCGTGGTTTTATCAAAAATCGTAAAAAGTACAAGGCTGATAAGAAGGAACGGATCGATCTCTATCGTCTGTACCTGAAAGATAAGGTCAAGGAATTGACTCGTCTGGAACGGGAACAAAAAGAAGGGATGCACTATCATTTTCCAACTATTTTAGAGTTGACGGACTTGGTTGAGAGTTACAATCACCGGATTTACGAAAAAACTCCCTTGCATTTTGACTTTTTGTACTATCGTTTGGGACTCGGGAAAATGCCGACTAGCTATGACTTGAAATATGGTCAACAGGAGCGCAGCGGTAAGAAGGATGCTCTGGAAGAAGAGGGTTACGCTCTCTATAGTCGTCACAAAAAAATTCCAGATATGCCGATTCCGGCAAACCTTAGTTATGGACCAGTGGGTTATATTGGATCTAGAAATCTCGTCCTGGAACAACTGCAGCTTTTGGTGATGCAACTAGCGACTTTTCATTCTTATCATGATGTGCAGTTTATTACGATCTTGCCGGAAGAGGAAAAAGAACAATGGTCCTGGATGCGTTGGCTCCCTCATGCCAAACTGCAAGAGCTGAATGTCCGTGGTTTTGTCTACAATCAACGGACACGAGACCAGGTTCTCAATAGTTTAAACCAAATCTTGAAACTACGTCGTAGCCAAAAGGAAGAAGCATCCCACAAGGAGAGCACTCTCTTCCATCCCCATTACGTGGTTCTAGTAACCGATGAAAAGCTGATTTTGGATCATGTAATTATGGAGTTCTTTACCGAAGATCCGACGGAATTAGGCTGTTCGCTGGTCTTTGTGGAGGATGTGATGAGTTCCTTGTCTGAGAATATCCAGACAGTCATCAACATCAAGGACCGTAATACGGGCCAACTGGTCATGGAAGAAGGGGTCTTGAAAGAGACGGACTTCCGTTTGGATCATTTCCCAGCAGATTATGATAAGGAGCGGATCGCCCGTACCTTGGCACCGCTCAATCACCTCCAAAACCTTAAGAGTTCGATCCCAGATTCCGTGACCTTTATGGAAATGTATGGGGCGGAGACCTTTGAGGACTTGCAGGTATCGAGCCGTTGGAAAAAGAACGCACCATACAAGAGTTTGGCTGTGCCGATTGGTCTGCGAGGTCAGGATGATCTGGTTCAGCTCAATCTACATGAAAAAGCTCATGGACCTCATGGTTTGATCGCAGGGACGACGGGTTCAGGGAAGTCAGAAACGATCCAATCCTACATCCTGTCCCTCGCTGTCAACTTCCACCCACATGATGTGGCGTTCTTGCTGATTGACTACAAGGGTGGTGGGATGGCCAATCTCTTTAAAAACCTGCCCCACCTCTTGGGAACCATTACCAACTTGGATGGTGCTCAATCCATGCGGGCCTTGGCTTCGATCAATGCGGAGATCCATCGTCGTGAACGACTCTTTGGAGAGTTCGAAGTCAACCATATCAATCAATACCAGAAGAAATTTAAAAACGGAGAAGCGACAGAACCGCTTCCTCATCTTTTTCTCATCTCAGATGAGTTCGCAGAGCTCAAGGTCAACCAGCCCGACTTTATCAAGGAGCTGGTATCTATTGCGCGTGTCGGGCGTTCCCTCGGTGTCCACTTGATCCTAGCTACTCAAAAGCCATCAGGTGTGGTGGATGACCAGATCTGGTCCAACTCACGCTTTAAGATTGCCCTTAAGGTGGCGGATCGTTCGGACTCCAATGAAATGCTTCATACACCGGATGCGGCTGAGATTACTCAGACGGGACGTGCTTATCTGCAAGTCGGAAATAATGAAGTCTATGAGCTCTTCCAGTCTGCCTGGTCTGGCGCGGATTACCAGCCGGATAAGGACGATATGGGGATTGAGGACCATACCATCTACCTGATCAATGAATTGGGGCAATATGAAATCTTGAATGAAGACCTATCAGGCTTAGAAGATGTGGATGAGATCAAGGAAGTTCCAACAGAGTTGGATGCGATAGTACACCATATCCAGCTCTTGTGTGAAGAACAAGAGATTCCTCCAGTTCCACAGCCATGGTTGCCACCACTTAAGGAGCGCATCTACTTGACAGATCTACGTAAAGGAAAGTTCAAAGAATTTTGGGCACATACCGACCGACCTTTAAAAGCAGTGATTGGTTATGTGGATGTGCCAAGCCAACAAGCTCAATACGCATTAGAACATGATTTTAATGAAGATGGGAATATTGCTCTTTTTGGAGGTCCTTTAACAGGTAAGTCTACTTTTATTCAAACTTTGACGATGGATTTAGCTCGTCAGTTTACCCCTACTCAAGTTAACTTTTACTTGTTGGATTTCGGAACAAATGGACTTTTGCCACTTCGACAACTGCCCCATGTAGCTGATACCATTATGATTGACGATCAGGAAAAAATAACAAAAGTGATTAGCCGTATAAAAGGAGAGATTCGCTACAGAAAAGCTCTTTTACGCAAACATATGGTTGCTGATGTAAATCTTTATCAAGAAATAAGTGGTCATCAAATTCCTAAACTTTTCTTTATGTTAGACGGTTACGATGCTATCAAAGAATCTCCACTAGTTTTGGATATAGAAAATACTTTTCAAGTTATAGCTCGGGAAGGCCTGAGTCTAGGGATATATCTTGTAATTACAGCTGGACGATTAGGAGTTGTGAAAAGTGCTCTATTGTCTAGTATTAAAACTCGTATCTCTCTAAAGCTAACAGATGATGCAGACACTCGAACATTAATTGGACGTACCCAATTGATAATTGAAGATAAACCTGGTCGTGCTATGATTAAGCTAGATGAACCGGAGATTTTCCAAGTAGCTCTACCAACGAACGGGAATGATACATTTGAATTAATTGAGCAGATTAGCTCTGAGGCAGGAATGATGTCAGAAGAGTGGGTCGGAAATAGGCCTAAGCCTATTCCGATTGTTCCAGAGGAATTAAGCTTTGATACGTTTGCTAAAACTATAAGTGTTCAAACAGCTTTGAAAGAAAATAACTTACCGTTAGGTCTAGACTTTGTTAATGTTGAGAGTGTTGATATACCAATGAGAGGCTTCAAACACATGCTTTACATCGCTAATGAAGGTGAACATTTGGAGAATATTACACGCCATCTTTTAGAAATATTTACTAAACTTACTCCAAGTAAGAAAGTCATGTTTATGGATGTAGATGATGAATATGATGGTCAGTTTGATTTATTTGCTCGTATTTCTGAACCAGAAGCTCTTGCGGATATGGCGAATCAACTTATGCTTGAATTAGAGGATCGTAAAAAAGGTGAAACTGGACACGACTTTATCATCTTTATCCCTAATTTAGAGAAATTTGTTCAGGCAAGCGGGCTGACAGGCGAACAAGTATCAACACTCTACCAAGAGGGATGGAAATACAATATGCATTTTGTTGTTGGTAGTTTTTATTCTTATATTAGCAACAATGCTATTGGCAGCCCTGCTCGTCAGGTTAAGGCATATAATCAATACTATCTTTTGGGAATGCGCTTAACAGATCAAACAATATTAGAAAAGCCTTATAACAGCAAGGAACCTTATTTAAATAAGGATGAGTCGTACTTATATGGACATCAATCAAGCGTTAAAATAAAAATAACAATATAAAAGGAGGATCTTATGTCAGTAGGAACAACACAGGGGGTAGGCATTCAGTCTGATCCAGGGGCTGTTCAAACCTATGCAAATGGAATCGCTACAGCTTATCATTCAGTAGGAAAAGAAACTGCTACAAAGGATTCAATTAGTCAGTATGCTGCTTCTGCAACTATTAGTAGTCATATTGATAACGAAGTTACTGCAAGCGATCAGGCAGCAGAGCAAGCCGTTGACTTTATACAGGTCTTACATGGTATTCATGCAGAGTTTCAAACAACGGATGCAAAGCTTGCCAATTATATTAACAGAAATACAGGCCCAATCGAATCAGGAACTGCTGGTAGTAATTCTGGAAAGCAAAAAAATAAACAGTTATTTAGCGAAGGAACTAATTAATGATTGTTTACTAGAAAGGAACGTATATGGTAAAGGTAAATTACGCTAGCCTGCAGACGCAGTCTTCCACGATGTCGTCTGCCTCACAGTCACGTGTAGCAGGGTTCAATCAGTTGATTAGTGCCTTTGACAGCTTCGGTGATAGTGGAGATGAGCTGATAGGATCGGGCTATGATGCGGCTCGTGCATATGCGACAAGTGTCATGAGTCCCTATTATAAAGGTTTCATTCTCTACTCTGAAGCCATTGCAGATGCGGCCAACACACTGGCGGATAACTATGTAGCCAAGTGCGGAGCTGAAAATTTAGATGAAGAACAGCTGCAAGCGGAGATTGATAGTATATCACGAGGTTGTATGAGTCTCAGCGCTTCGATTTCTGGTCTTCAATCTAAGACTAAACCAGCAGAAGGAGATGCAGCAAGAATTGGTCGATTACAAGAACAGCTTACAGCAGCTCAAAGTCAACTGACTACGGTTCAGGAAAAGCTGGCCAATCTGAGAGCATTCAGTGCAGAGTCTCTGCTTGCCTGCGCTTCAGCAGATACTTATCAGCTCTTGATTTCTCAGGCAATGTCAGCTATTTCAGTCTCCTTTGGTGGTGGTGGCTTTGCTTTGCCAGAGGATCTAACTTGGGTGAGTGCTGTTGAGCAAGGCTGGGCCGACCGAGAGATAGCAATGGAGAATAACTATCTGTCAGCGCTGGAGAAAGTATACAACGGCGAATCTCTGACTGAAGCGGAGCTTACAGCGATAGAGCGATATGTGGCGGTCTATCCAGAACACGTGGATGCTTCTGTTTTAGAATACGTACAGCAAGCACGTCAGGTCAAGGCAGAGGAGATGAAAATTCGTGGCTTGATTGATAAGGTGGGTGCAGGGAAATCTTTGACAGATGAAGAAACAAAGACGCTTCAAGACTATCAGTCAAATCACCCAGATAGTAATTTACTGGGGAATGTCAAGTATGCGCTAGATCAGAATGAGGCGAAGAAAAATATTGAGAAGAAAAAGGAAGTAGACAATGGACCAGTGCAACAAACAAATGAATTCGCAAAAAATGGTAATAAATTGATGGAAGGAATAACTAATTTTGGTGAGGGAATTGGTGAGGCTGGAAAGTGGTTACTCTCAAAATCAGCAAAAACAATATCTCAACTTACTCAAGCTTCGGTAGTTGCGAGTCAAGGTGGACCAAATGGTTTTGTCATGCTTGGAGAGAATCTTAGTAGAGTTGCTCGTAATAATGCTCAGTCAGCTACAAAGATGGCAAAATTCGGAAGGAGGATAGAAAAGTTTGGTAAAGCCTTGGATAATCCAATAACAAAAGTTGCTGGCTTTGGCTTTGGTGTTTGGAATGATGTTGCAAATGAAGGAAAGACCTTGGGGCAAGCAGTTGTACATACAGGTGCAAGTACAGCGGTCGGTTGGGCAGCTTCAGGAGTAACAAGTGGTGCTATAGCTATGTTAGCTGGTGGGCCAGTCGGTTGGGCTGGTTTAGCAGGTTTTGCAGTAGGATACGGTGCAGTACAACTTTTTGAATGGGGCTACGAGAATAATGCATTTGGGATGAGAGAGACGTTAGACAATGTTGGGAAAGAGTTGGATAAAGGAATGAAAGCAGCAGGTGATTGGATTGGAGATACAGTGTCAGGTATAGGACAAGCTTTCTCTGGAGGACTTGCTTCTTTGAATCCCTTCTCTTGAAGTTACGAAAGGTAGGATATAAATGTTTAAAAAGGCTGAAATGGAGCCCTTGGCTAGAAAAAACCTTCGATATCGCATACTAAAAACAGAGGATAGATATTATCTTCTTGATGTAGAACGTCCTTTTTTGATTGTCTATTTCTTACCTTTGTTGATTTACCTTGTGCCTCACAGATGTTACGAGATGAGTAAGGAAGAATATGAGCAATTGTCACAATCAGAGGAGAAGAATGCTCGGTTAAAAGAGGCTTTTGAGAAACATGGTCTTGGATATGGCTTTGGAGCTGGTGTAGGTGCCATGCTTCTATCAAGAGTATTTGATATTAATCAATTTTTGAAATTTGATTCAAGTAGAATTAGCAATTTTTTAGCTATTCTAATTGTATTATTGGTCTTTGGTTTGCGTTTATGGCTTACAGTGGCTTATGAAGTCCCTAGTCGGTTAAAAAATAGGGGCTATCATAAGATATACGTTTATCCTTGTTTTGTTAAAGAATTGCTTTTTAGTATTTTTGCGTATATTATGTCAGTATTGTTTACAGTAATGATTATTGCCGCCTTTTTAACGAACATAATGGATAATTATATTGGTCATATTGGATTGTTAATATTTTTATCATTTTGGTTATTTATTGGGAATATGTTTTTCATGCGCCCAGCAAGTAATTACTGGATAAAAATAAAAGAGAAGAAAAGGAGAAAAATATGTTAAGTATCGGTTCAATTGTGCGTTTGAAAGATGGGTTCCAAGATTTGATGATTTTGAATCGCGCCCCTCTCATTGAAGAAGGTGATGAAACCGTATGGTATGATTATAGTGCTTGTAAGTATCCTATTGGATTAGATGTTAATCAAGTATTTTATTTTAATGAAGAAAATATCTCTAAAGTCGTATTTGAGGGTTATATAAACGATAGTGAGGAACGTTTTAGAAAGTTCTTTCAACAATGGATAGAAGAGCAAGGAACTTCCATTCCGAAAGGAAAAATAACAGGCCCTTTAGAGTAGCATAGAGAATATTATGCTTTAGATTTTTTAAAATTAGCCAATGCTTTAAAACAGAGAGGTCTTCAAGGGAAAGTCATATTTTCAGGGGTCCCTCTCTTTTATTTCAAAGGACATTATATTTGATTTAAGCAATCAATTACAAAGAGGGTAGCTATGTTAAAATGATTTAGAGGTTATAATGAAGGAAGAAAAATCGAAACAAGATCAGCTGGATGAATTGCATCGTCGTCAGTATGAACTGGAACAAAAAATAGATGATTTGGATGTAGAATATCGTCAGTTTAAGGTGGTGCGGGAGGATGTGATGTCCTCACAAGGTAGCGCCCTATTTCACTTTAAGAACTTGTTGGATCTAGGAGTGACATCGTCTCATTCAGCTTTTTATCATTATCTTTTAGATGATATTGAGGAAACTACACGGACTTTGGAAGTTGACTTTGAGGAAGAGGACAAAGCGATTAAGAAGCGTTACCAAGCTTATCAGACGCAATTAACAGCTCTGCATGATCATCGAAAAAAGCTGGAGCGTGATAAGCAATAGGTTTATAAAGTTTTAGCTAAAGATTTCAGCAATCTAAATTCACTTACAGAAAGGAAGTATATGGTAAAGGTAAATTATGCCAGCCTACAGACGCAGTCTTCCACGATGTCGTCTGTCTCACAGTCACGTGTAGCGGGCTTCAATCAGTTGCTTAGTGCCTTTAATAGCTGCGGCAGATAGAATCAAGGGTGTTGATGATTTTTCGAAATTATTAGACACTTTATATACAGGAAGTGGTAAGGGAATATCATTTCAAACACTCTTATATAGTAAAGAAATAGGTCAAGCCCTTCAAAGCTCCCCGTTGGTAGAAAAAGTATTAACCTTTATGATGGACCTGCCCGATGCACTAAAAAGCAGTAAATGGGTTAGTAAGTTAAGTAAGCTTGTAGGGCCTGTTGCAAAGGGAATGAAACACGTCAAAACAGCAGCATCTTTTCTAATGGGAGAGTATGCAACAGGGATAGGGAATGTAGCAAAGGATTTTATAAAAAGTGACAAGTTTAAAATCGGGGGAGAAATTGTAGGTTGGGGTGTATTGACCGTGGAAGAGGGGGTCAATATCTATAAGAACTACAATAATTCCAAAACCGATTCGAAGACGACCGTAGGGAAAATCGGGAAGTCTGTACTAGGTGGAACTGTTGATACCATATCTAACGTTGGTCCTCTAGATGGTATGTGGCTTGGAGCTAAGATGGGAACAGCTTTTGGAGGAAATCCAGCATTTGGAGCTCTCGCTGGCCTTGCTGTAGGAACGCTTAATCTTATCGGTTCTGCGGTTGCACCAGAATTTAAAAAGTCTGTTTATGACGGAGTTAAAAATCTGGCCTACGGTGCAGTGGACGTGGTAGAATCAGGAGTGGAGTCTATCGGAAATGGAATCCACCAGGGCTTGGAGACTGTCAAAAGTGTGGGTAAGAATGTTTCTGATTTCTTTAGTGGTGGTCTGAAGACGGTCTCATCCTTGTTTGGATAATAGGAGAAAATAAATGGATAAGATACAAAAAGATATTAATGAAGCACTAGAAACAACGCGAAGATGGAATATACTAGTAATGATTTTTGTAATGCCATTATTTCTTGTTATATGTATATTTGCCCCATGGTTTGCGATTGCTTTAGGAACATCCATGAGTAAGAATAGTATAACTTTTTTGTAGCCGCTTACTGAATTAGAGTATCAACTAATCATCCCAGAAAAAGTTTTTGGTATTTTATTTTTAGTTTATTGGGCGATGTATATGATTATTTATATCATTTCAAAAAGAAATAGAATTTATGCTTATTTACTCAATTTACTCGTCTTATTCACTCTTATTCATTTAAGCATTTTTGGACTAATTTTAGGCTTGCAATTCTTTGTTCCTTTTTTAATCATTCGGATTATTTATTGGCTAGCTTATTCCGTAGCAGTTGTCTATATTATTTATAGTCTCATAACAAAGTCATATACCAGAGTTTTTGATATTGACAAGGAGAAAATAAAGAAATATACAAATGTTATCTTGGCTTTATGGTTTATAAATTTTATTGCGGGTATCCTTATTTCAGGGTTTAAAAATTTACTTGCTCATTTACTCTTGGCTATATTACCCATCGCTCCAATCTTTCTCATTATTATCTTAATATCATTGAGTAAATCAACATTCTCTTCACTATTTAATCTTAATGCAGTCAATAAAAACCAAGAGAAGTACCGTGAGGAATATGGCTATACCATTGAAGAATGGTACGGGAAAAAGTCAAAAATGTACAAGGAATATGTTAAGAAGTCTAAAAAGAGATAAAGGTTTATAGATGCTATTTCTAGTCCTATGAAGCTAACCACCTGAATTTGTTTCAGATGGTTTTTATGTACTCTCTTCTTATCTACTTAATATTCTGGTATAATGAGAAAAGGTAAACTGTCCATTACCTGTAGAGGATGTCATGAGTTCCTTGTCTGAGAATATCCAGACAGTGATCAATATCAAGGAGCGAAATACAGGCCAACTGGTCATGGAAGAAGGAGTTTTGAAAGAGACAGACTTCCGTTTGGATCATTTCCCAGCAGATTATGATAAGGAGCGGATCGCCCGTACCTTGGCACCGCTCAATCACCTCCAAAACCTTAAGAGTTCGATCCCAGATTCCGTAACCTTTATGGAAATGTATGGGGCGGAGACCTTTGAGGACTTGCAGGTATCGAGCCGTTGGAAAAAGAACGCACCCTACAAGAGTTTGGCTGTTCCGATTGGGTTACGCGGCAAGGATGACATTGTTCAGCTCAACCTCCATGAAAAGGCCCATGGACCTCATGGTTTGATCGCAGGGACGACTGGATCAGGGAAGTCAGAAACAATCCAATCCTATATCCTGTCCCTCGCTGTCAACTTCCACCCACATGATGTGGCATTCTTGCTGATTGACTACAAGGGTGGTGGGATGGCCAATCTCTTTAAAAACCTGCCCCACCTCTTGGGAACCATTACCAACTTGGATGGTGCTCAATCCATGCGGGCCTTGGCTTCGATCAATGCGGAGATCCATCGTCGTGAACGACTCTTTGGAGAGTTCGAAGTCAACCATATCAATCAATACCAGAAGAAATTTAAAAACGGAGAAGCGACAGAACCGCTTCCTCATCTCTTTCTCATCTCAGATGAGTTCGCAGAGCTCAAGGTCAACCAGCCCGACTTTATCAAGGAGTTGGTATCTATCGCACGTGTCGGGCGTTCCCTCGGGGTCCACTTGATCCTAGCTACTCAAAAGCCATCAGGTGTGGTGGATGACCAGATCTGGTCCAACTCTCGCTTCAAGATTGCCCTTAAGGTGGCGGATCGTTCGGACTCCAATGAAATGCTTCATACACCGGATGCGGCTGAGATCACTCAGACGGGACGTGCCTATCTGCAAGTCGGAAACAACGAAGTCTATGAGCTCTTCCAGTCAGCCTGGTCAGGAAGAACCGGCTATTGTTATCCTCTTAGTGTACCGCACTAGACTTCAAGCCAAGCGTGATAGAGAAGCTGGTGTGGTATACAGTATCAGAAAGTCTTTTTCGTGCCTTGACGATTTTTCCAAGCTTGGTAGCGAGTGTCGATCAAGAGTTGGGTTAAGCGCCCCATGGTTTCTCTTTCTTCGGGTGTGAGGGATTGAGCTTGTACAAAGAGTTGATGAATGTGTTCAATGACCTTGAAGGAAGAAAGGTCGTTGATAGAAGAGATACCTGCATCAAGAATGATTCCGAAAAAGAGATCGAAGTAGAGTTGCAGTTCCGTATCAGGGACTGTATCAACCCATTCCTTGAAGGTTGTATCGACTTGCTGACTATCACTATTGGTCTCGTCTAGTTGGACAAAGTGTTTGTCTTCAATCTGCCAACTAAAGGTGTCGTGCTGGGCAAGGCCACCTAAGGCGGTGCCCAGCACGACGATTTTTTTATCCGGAATTTCCAGCATCATCCCGATGATAGACCCTTGTGGGATAAATACTTTCGTTCTTTCCATCATGTTTTGATAGCCAGGTGTTTCGGTTAGTTCCTTGTGAAGCCCAGGGGCATCAAAAGTATAGATAGCGATAATGTTTTTCTGCAAGTTTGGATCAAGTTGACTGGCAGCATAGACAGCTAGATTGCCCCCTTTTGAGTGTCCTGCTAGGATAACCTTTTGGTTAGGATGTTGGGCAAAAAAGTCCTCTAAATACTGAAGAGCATGTTTTTGAGCTGGGATTTCCTTCATATAGGTCATATGGAAATCTTCTTTCCAACCGATGATACTATCATCCGTCCCGCGAAAAACAAGCAAATAGGTATCGAGACTGATACGATAAGTCATAGCCGCAAACTGTTTTTGCAATTCAGGATCAATATCATTGATAAAGTTTGAGAACTTGCAATTTTTAAACCGTTTGTGTTGAGTGAGCTGATCTAATAACTGGAGACGGTTTTTATTGGTCAACATCGTCGTGTCTCTAGGGATTTGAGGTGCTAGATCTATGAGACGCTTTGGTTCTTGAGTGACTACATCATCAAAAGGAAGATAGGTCAACTCAGTCAAGGCAAGAACATCTAACTCGTTCGCGGGGAGGTCATAAAAGGAATCGAAGACTACATCGTTAAGATAGGCAAAAATATTGGCCATAAAAGCTCCTTTCTCTATGTTTATCCTATCACATTTACCTAGAATTCGCTAGTGGGCTTGTTTAGTCGCTCTCCATAATGAACTAGTAGTTGGGGTTTGATTCAGATATACAGAAGACAGATTGCTTTTATTTCAATCCTCTAAACGAGCTAACTTGAATATTTTTGCTATCAATCCCATTTTCCTTTAAAAAATTCTTCATCTCATTTACATCATCAGGCTGTCCAGTGATAAGATAGCTGGCTTGATTGCCGTATTCATCAATAGCACGTTTTAAAAATTCTTGACTTTGAGAAAGTTCATCGCTAGTTTTATAAGTAAAATTCGATGTTTTTTGAGCCAGTTCCTTCATCTCATTATCGAAAATAGTAACTCCTTTGTCAAAATGGTTGAGAATAATTGGAGCTTTACCAGCCCATTCTTTGATAAGGGGACGTAAAGCAGAAATGCCAACATCAGATGCAAAACAAACTAGTGGCTGATTCGTATCTTTAACGGTTAAAGAGGAATCCAACCAACTCATCTCAATCTCACTGCCAGCAGATAAATGTGTTAAGGTTTCCTTAAAGTGGCTACCACTATTATGCGTTAAAATGAGGATTTCATCTTCATCAGGTGTAGAGGCAATGGTTAGCCATCGACTGGTTTGCTCTCCCTTAGCTTCGTTTTTATTAGTAGTAGAAGAAGTATCAGGGAGTGTAAACTTGGCATAAGCCCCTGCTTTCCATGTCATATTAGTAGGTTTCGTCAAATGTATTAAGTAAAGGTCCCCATTGAAATTTTCAATGGATTTTAAAGACAAAGCTTGACTACGTCCAAGATAGGTTATTACACCCCAAGAAATAAGGCATATAGCCACCAGAATAGATATAATAATTATCAACATTTTTTTACCTCTTTTCATTATTTTCCTCATTTCCAAAATTTAAAAGATAGCCAAGTAGCCAGTGCGATAACAGGAATAAAGCCAATCAGTTTGATAAGCAAATCAGTATTAGGTAGGCTGTAAATATAAATCATGGTAGTCAATGCCGCCAACCAAATACCCGCAATTTTTAAAATAACAGGTAAGCCGGCAATCATACATAACCCTATAGCCAGCAAAATCATACCTCCAGTCGCAAAGGACATAAAATCAGGGTTTGATAAATCAACCTGTTGTAGTGTAGCTCCCCAAATAATGATCAAAATACCAATAATGGCAAGAGAAATTCCTGTAATACCTAATCCATTCATTTTTTTAACTCCTTGTTTGTCCATGATAAAATCTTCTTTATTATATTATTGAATGAATAAAATATTAGTTCATTCATATATTTTCAAAAAATAAAAAAATCAATTCTTCTTATAAAAATTTTGTCCTTTCTATGTAAATAATATCAAATATAGCATATCCATTTAATCTATAATCTGTTCTATCTCACCTATAAGAATAAAATGAGGTTCCCAGCCACCATGTCCGTCAGTATAGATATCTGGATACAATTCATAGTAATCCCTTATTTCCTGTACAAAACTCTCCTTGTCAAACTGTTGCTTACAAAGCTTTTTACATAAAAAAGTCTGTTTTGCCTCTTTAAATCCCATTGTCTTACCTATAGGAATTGCCATAAGTCCGGCATTTTCTATTTTATTTTCATTTCTTCCTGAATGACTTCCAAGGTATGCAAGTGCCTTTTTATATTTTGGATCAAAAAAGCTTACAGTAAAGTATTCACTATCATCAATAAACTCAGCTGTATATCTTGACGGATGTATATATAGGGTTACAGTCGCCTTACTTTTTCCCGGTGCTCCCCAAATATTTCCAAGGCTACTCCATGACACGAGGCAGGCATTGAACTTTTCCCTGTTGCCTACCGTTATTGCCGCCCATTCACTGTCAAAAATGTCAAACGGTTTGTACTCTTTTTTTCTAAATTCCATGTTCATTCCTCTTTCTCCAATTCACCTATAATTAAATTATATTTGTTATTTAAGAATTCCTTTAATGAAGTAAGTTGCAAGTATTTCAACGGTCTTGCCAATATCTGGAAAATCTTTTTCCGTGATATGCATATCCATATAGTAAAACAGATTATAAACCTGTAAAATATCTTGAATCTTTTCTGGCGAGTACCCTTCAGCCTGCATACGATTTGTAAAAGTTTTAACTAGAAACTGATGAAATGGATTTGCGACTTTGCCTTCCTCCGAGGAATAGTAGCTGTGTAACTCATCTGCGATGGCAGGATTGTACCATTCTGCAAGGATTTTATTGGAAGAAACGAGAGTTCTGGACTGAGCAAAGAGTTGACCAATGAGGTCGGTCATATCAATTTCCCAATCCAGTTCTTCGATCATAGCTTGGCGAACACGGTTGTTTTCATCTATATAGATGTCTAGAAAAATGGCTTCTTTACTCTCGTAATAGTTATAAAAAGAACCAACTGCAACACCAGCTTGCCTAGCAATTTCTGAAATTCCTGTCGCCTTGTAACCTTTTTTCGAAAAAACTTCATAGGCCGCTGTCTTTAAAGCTTGTTTTTTGTCCAATATGATTTAGCCTCCTTTGTTTTATGAATGAATAAATCGATTTGTTCATTCATATTCTAACAAATCATGGCTAGCTTGTCAATAAGAAGGCTAGATCTATTAAATAAATTAAAGAAACGCTAACTAAATGAGCACAAAAAGGAAAATATAGGATAAGGCTGGAACTATAATTAAAAATAAGGTATGATATCAGTGGGAATGTTCTCTATTTAGCATCTGTTTTCTGATCTGGATTTGAGAAATAGGCTGCTAAACAGTATGAGATACTGATCCGTAAATCTGATATGAAGGGTTTTGATACTTTGAGAAATAGCAAAGGAGGAGCGCATGCACAAGATTTTACTAGTAGAAGATGACCAAGTTATTCGACAACAAGTGGGGAAACTGCTCTCTGAGTGGGGCTTTGAGGTCATTTTGGTAGAAGATTTTATGGAAGTATTGAGCCTTTTTGTTCACTCAGAGCCTCATTTGGTCCTCATGGATATTGGTCTGCCTCTTTTTAATGGTTACCACTGGTGCCAGGAGATTCGCAAGATTTCCAAAGTGCCGATTATGTTTCTGTCTTCGAGAGACCAGGCGATGGATATTGTCATGGCGATCAATATGGGAGCGGACGACTTTGTGACCAAGCCTTTTGACCAGCAGGTCCTCCTTGCCAAGGTTCAAGGCTTGTTGCGCCGTTCCTATGAATTTGGGCGAGATGAAAGTCTGCTGGAGTATGCGGGTGTGATCCTCAATACCAAGTCTATGGACCTGCACTATCAGGGGGAAGTTCTGAGTTTGACCAAGAATGAATTTCAGATTTTGCGGATTTTGTTTGAACATGCGGGTAATATCGTGGCGCGTGATGACCTGATGCGGGAACTCTGGAACAGTGACTTTTTCATCGATGACAATACCCTGTCTGTCAATGTTGCTCGTTTGCGCAAAAAGCTGGAGGAGCAAGGTTTAGCAGGGTTTATCGAAACCAAGAAGGGAATAGGATACGGACTGAAACATGCTTGATTGGAAACTATTTTTTCTAGCCTATCTGCGTTCTCGCAGTCGTCTTTTTATCTATATTTTTTCATTGGGTTTTCTTGTTTTTCTCTTTCAGTTTTTATTCGCTAGTATAGGATTTTATTTCTTCTATTTTTTCCTCCTCAGTAGCTTTTTGACCCTTTTATTTTTGGTGTGGGATATTTTTGCAGAAGCTCAGGTTTACTGGCGGGAAGTGCTCTATGCTGAAAGAGACCCAAAGTCTCCTTTGGAATGTGTGCTAGCGGAAAAACTCGAAGAGCGTGAGTCTGAATTGTATCAAAAGAAGTCAGAAGCCCAAAGTAAACTGACGGATTTGCTGGACTACTACACCTTGTGGGTTCACCAAATCAAGACCCCCATTGCGGCTAGTCGACTTTTAGTGGCAGAAGTCTCTGATCGTGAGGTCAAGCAGCAACTGGAACAGGAAATTTTCAAGATTGACTCCTATACCAATCTGGTTTTACAGTACCTGCGTTTAGAGAGTTTTCACGATGACTTGGTCTTTGAAAAGGTTCAAGTGGAGGACTTGGTCAAGGATATGGTTCGTAAGTACGCACTTTTCTTTATCCAAAAGGGACTGACGGTCAATCTCCATGACCTCGACAAAATTATCGTGACCGATAAGAAGTGGTTGTTGGTCGTCATTGAACAAATCCTCTCAAACAGCCTCAAATACACCAAGAAAGGTGGACTAGAGATTTATATGGAAGGCCAGGAGCTCTGTATCAAAGATACGGGAATCGGGATTAAAAACAGTGATGTGCTCCGAGTCTTTGAACGTGGCTTTTCAGGATATAATGGGCGTCTGACCCAGCAGTCGTCTGGACTTGGCCTCTACCTATCTAAGAAAATTTCTGAAGAACTGGGTCACCAGATTCGTATCGAGTCTGAGGTCGGAAAAGGAACGACAGTGCGGATTCGGTTTGCTCAAGTGAACCTAGTCCTTGAGTGAGAAGAGTAGATAAGAGCCCAGGATAAAACAACTGGGCTTTTCTATCTTTAACCGTGTAGCCTAGTAAATTATTTTATCTACTATAAACAAATCTCTGAGGGATATGAAGACCACGAACGAAAAGGTAGGTCTAGATCAAAAGCAGATTAAGCAAACCATTGACAAGCAAATCTTGACAGTTTTCTTCCTTCCTGTAATTTTTGCATTTCTCCATTGGCCTTTGCTTACCATATGCTTAGTTTAGTTCTCAAGGTCATTGAAGTAGTCGATGATACCATGAGGTTGACGATAACTTTCTCTATCTGTTCAATTGATAGATTTCTTCAGGAAAAACTGTAAAATTTTTGATATAATATGTAGGATGGACTGATGGATATTTAAAAGATAATCTTCAATAGAATGACAGATGAGGATTAAAAATATGTAAGATTGGACAGAAGTCTCTCTACCATCATCCATGCAGAAACAAAATTATATGAAATAAAAGGAGTAACCAATGACCAGAAACTATTCAACACGGGAATACCGTGAGAAATTATATGATGACCTTCATGTTCGATTAAGTAATATATTGATTTTAATGTGTTCGATTTTTATTGCCTCTATAGGCCTAAATATGAATTCAACAGCTGTCGTTATTGGAGCTATGCTGATTTCCCCGCTTATGACACCGATTGTTGGACTGGGGTTTGGTTTAGCTATTTTTGATACGCGTTTAATCGAGCAATCTCTAAAGGTTTTATTTACTCAAGTATTGGTCAGTTTGCTTGTATCGGCTCTGTATTTCTGGATTTCTCCCTTATCTTATGCAAGTAGCCAGTTGATTGCACGAACCTCTCCAACCATTTGGGATATTCTCATTGCTATTGCGGGTGGGATAGCAGGTGTCATTGGTTCAAGGAAAAAAGAAGCAAACAATATCGTGCCAGGAGTAGCCATTGCAACAGCTCTGATGCCACCTATCTGTACTGCGGGTTATGGCTTAGCTATTGGAAATGTACGATTTTTATTTGGGGCTCTTTATCTTTTTTCGATCAACTGTGTCTTTATCATGCTAACCAACATTGTTGGAACAAAAATTATGATGAAAAAATCTGCCTTAAGTTCATTTAAAGAGCTAAACATTAAAATGAAAATTGGCTTGATATCCTTGATTGTATTATTGGTTCTTCCAGCCAGCTATTCAGCAGTCACTCTGACGATGAATGAAAAACGAAAACAAGAGATCAAACAGTTCGTAGGAAAAGAGTTCGCCAATTATACGGTCATTAATCAAGTTTACAAGTCAAAGAAAAATGAATTGGTCTTGACGGTTGTTGGAGATCCGATTTCAGAAGAAGAATTAGAAACCATTCGCCAAAAACAAGACTCTTACGGTATTGAATCTGTTCAATTGAAAGTCAATCAAGTCAATAATTCGCAAAAATTAGATAGTGAGATGACCAAGGAATTTTATGAAACCATTGACAAGTATATTGATCAAAAACTATCTGAAAAAGATTCACAAAAAGATATTGTAAAAGAAAATGAGGCAGACAAGGAATGAGGATATTGACCCTATTTAACTCATGAAGACCATGTCTAAAGGCACAATCTAAAGAATCAATAAATCAGCATAAAACGAAAAGGACTTAGTCCCACTCAGTACAGAACTAAATCCTTTACCAAAATAATTTGTCTACCAATTTGAGGTTAGTTCCACTCAGAACCTCTTTATTATTCTTTCTTAAAGAGTTTGTCAGCTAAAAAAACAGCATTTAGCACTCTAGGAAATCCAACATAAGGGATGCACTGCAAAAAGCATTCTATAATCTTTTCGGGAGTTAAGCCAACATTTAAAGCTGCTTGTATATGTACTTCCAGCTGTGCTTCACAACCTCCCTGTGTCAAAAGACTAGCAAGAGTGACGATTTCTCGCTCCTGTAGATTCAGTCCCTCACGACTATAGATATCGCCAAAAGCAAATTCTACAATATAGTCTCCTAAATCGGGAGCTATTTCTTTCAGAGAGGATATGACCTTCTCACCGCCCTCACCATCAATCTGATTGAGTCTTTCCAATCCACGTTCAAATCGTTTGTTTTTCATTTGCATTTACCTCCTTAAACGATTACAATGTCATTATAAAACTTAGACTATACTCTAAGTCAAGAAATTAAAGGAGTTTTTTTATGAAAATCGGTCTATTTGCCCAAAAAGTAAATTTATCAACGCATACGCTCCGATATTATGAGAAACGAGGATTGATTAAAGTTGATAGAGATCAAAGCGGTCAGCGTTCCTACAATGAGAACGATCTTGCCTGGGTTCAGTTTATTCAGCGTTTAAAAGATACGGGTATGCATTTGCAAGATATTCAGAGATATGCTGACTTGCGCTACCAGGGTGATCGCAGCCTGAAAGAACGCTTAGAAATGTTGCATAAGCACCGCAGTTTTGTTCAAGAACAAATTAAAAATTGGCAAATGTCACTAAAAAAATTAGATAATAAAATTGAATGGTATCAAGCAGAAATCAGGAATCCTCCTAAATAGTATATAAACGAAGAGAGTGGGACAGAAATCGGTAATTCGTCAGAATTCGATTTCGTCGTCCCACCTCCGCACAGTTGAGTAGGGCTGTAAAAGCTGATGAATTCAGCGTAGTAGAGCCCACTCAACCACTGCGTCTTGCTCGACGATCCAAAGACAATTGAGAGGTTAGGACTTTTGTCCCAGCCTCTCAATTGTTCTCAAATGAATTTTATTTCTCAACGCGTGATTTGTTGGCGATATCAGCTAGGATAGATTCAACAAAGTTATCAACTGAGACAGTGTGTGTTTCTTTTTGGCCATAACGACGAACGTTGACAGTTCCGTCTTCCATTTCCTTGTCACCAACAATCAATTGGTAAGGAATCTTGCTTGTTTGTGAAGCACGGATCTTGAACTGCATTTTTTCATTGCGCTCATCTACATCTGCACGGACACCACGGTCACGGAGTTTCTTGGCTACTTCCCAAGCGTAGTCCACATGTTTTTCGTTAGATACTGGGATAAGGGTCACTTGATGTGGTGCAAGCCATGTTGGGAAGGCACCCTTGTAGTTCTCAATTAAGATAGCTGTGAAGCGTTCCATGGTTGAGATAACTCCACGGTGAATCATGACTGGACGGTGTTCCTCACCATCTGCTCCAACATATTTGAGGTCGAAGCGTTCTGGAAGCAAGAAGTCAAGCTGGATAGTAGAAAGGGTTTCTTCTTTACCGAGGGCAGTTTTAACCTGGATATCCAATTTTGGTCCGTAGAAGGCTGCTTCACCTTCAGCTTCAAAGTAGTCCAGTTCCATATCATCCATAGCTGCTTTCAACATGCGTTGTGCATTTTCCCACATCTCATCGTTGTCAAAGTATTTGTGTTTATCTTCTGGGTCACGATAAGACAAGCGGAAACGGTAATCTGTCAAATTAAAGTCTTCATACACGTCGATAATCAATTGAAGAATTTTCTTGAATTCTTCCTCAATTTGTTCTGGAGCTACAAAAGTATGACCATCATTTAGGGACATTTCACGTACACGTTGAAGGCCTGTAAGGGCGCCAGATTTTTCATATCGGTGCATCATGCCAATCTCAGCGATACGGATTGGTAATTCACGGTATGAGTGTACATGGTGTTTATAAACTTCGATATGGTGAGGACAGTTCATTGGGCGGAGGACAAACTCTTCACCGTCTCCCATGTCCATAGTTGGGAACATATCTTCACGGTAGTGATCCCAGTGACCAGAAGTTTTATAGAGTTCCACGGAGGCAATTGGTGGAGTGTAGACGTGTTGGTAGCCTGCAGCGATTTCCTTGTCGACAATGTAGCGTTCCAATTCACGACGGATAGTCGCTCCGTTTGGTAACCAGAATGGTAAACCTTGTCCGACTTCTTGTGAAATCATGAAGAGGTCAAGCTCTTTACCGAGTTTACGGTGGTCACGTTCCTTGGCTTCTTCACGCATTTGAAGGTAGTTCTTCAAGTCTTTCTTGTCAAACCAAGCTGTACCGTAGATTCGTTGCATCATCGCGTTGTCACTATTTCCACGCCAGTAGGCACCAGCTACGTTGAGCAGGTGGAAGATTTGGATACGACCTGTTGATGGGACGTGAGGACCACGGCAGAGGTCTACGTATTCGCCCTGACGGTAAATAGTCAGACCGCCTTCGTCTTCTGAGTGTTCTTCAATCAATTCCAACTTGTAAGGGTCATTTTTAAAGATTTCACGGGCCTCGTCTTTGGTAACTTCTTCACGGATTGATGGGAAGTTTTCTTTAACGATTTTCTTCATTTCTTCTTCGATACGAGGAAGGTCTTCATTGGAGATTTGGCCAGCAATATTGTCAGTATCGTAGTAGAAGCCGTCTTCGATAGCTGGACCGACACCCAAATGAATGTCTGGGAAGAGACGACGAGCTGCTTGGGCAAACAAGTGAGCAGCTGAGTGGCGCAAGATTGGCAGAGCATCTTCGTGATCAGACGTCACGATTTCGATGCTTCCATCTTCAGTGATAGCACGAGTAGTGTCGATGAGTTTGCCGTTGAATTTACCAGCCAAGGCTTTTTTTGCTAGGGAATTGCTGATGGATTGGGCAATTTCAAAAGTTGTAACGCCAGATTCGAATTCACGAACAGCGCCATCTGGGAAAGTAATCTTAATCATGGTTTTCTCCTTAAATATTTATTCTATTTTTGTTGGACAATTTTAAGAGCCGAGCAACTTCTTCTGCAGTCTGATTTTCTGGTTGACTACCATCTGTTACGAGACTAGGATAGCCTAATTTCATCGCTTCCTTACGAACCATTTGAGCAAAAAGAATATCTCGTTGCATCCAGTTTTCAAAAGCTTGCTCAGGGTTGGTTGTACCCTCTAAGACATAAGGAACCCATTCTCTCTGTCTAGAATGCTTTTTTTGAAAATCAGCTGTCGGAGTCAAGCATAGATAGGATGATGCTTGACATTCAAGCTCCTTTACCAAGTGAGGCAAAAGTCCTGCTCCCTCCACCAAGAGAGGTCTGTTTTGATTTTTTATCAAGTAAGATTTTACATAAGGAAAAATCTTACTTGAAAAAAGTGCCATTCTTCATCTGCCATCTCTTCTGGATTTCTCATCCAGATTTGTTCTGGATTTCTATCCTGCCTAAGAAGGCAAATCGGCTGTGAGTCTGCACTTGCTTGACTCATCATCTCTTCTATCAAATCATCCAGTTTGATATGAAGTAGTTGATACTGTCTTGCAAGAAGTGAGGCAATTGTTGACTTTCCACTGCAAGGCGATCCGCCAATCATATAAAGCATCGTTCTTCCTCCTTCTGACAAAACAAAAAGCGACATCCTCGAAAGGACGTCGCAACGTGGTTCCACCTTCATTTATGTTCCTCAAAAAGAGGGACACCTCTGATTGGCTTTAACGTAGCCACCGTTTTATGTTTGCATAAAAGTCAGTAGAGTAGTATCAGTTTAGGCTTTCTATGCGTTTCCAGCAACCACGCACTCTCTAGTAGAAAGGGACTAAGTGACTTGTCTCTATGCATTATTATAGCATGATTGCGAGATTTTTCAAGGATTTTGTGAAAGTTTTTTATTTTTTCCTCGCTGTAGCATGTATTTAATACCCGAACCTGAAGCCATACCAAGTAGGGCAAAGAGTTCATAAGCTAGGAAATAAACGAGAATGAATTCATTAAAAGTGATGATGGTAAAGCAATAGAGCAATCCGACACCAAGCAGCCACCACAGTGAGAATTGGAAACGGTAGCTATAAAGAAGGGACACGATGAAGGTTGCCAAAGGTGAAAAGAGGAGAATGTTGTAAATGTGCAGTCCCTTCAGTGTATATGGGTTAGTGATGAGTAGTGAGAATAGCTCATAGAGGGGCCAGTAAAAGAAGAAAATGACAAAGTAGTATGGAATATACTTAAGATATTTCCGCATGGCAATAGTCCTCCAATCTACAAAAATTGAGAGATGTTGAAGACCACATAATCCTAAATGAAGGGGAACTCTCTATTTATATTATAGCACGTATTGGAAGCCTTTACAAGTTAATCCAGTGAGTAGCGATAGTGCTCTTTTTGAGTGTTTTCTGCTATAATACTAACAAAAGAAGTAAGAGGAAAAGAGGAGAAAGGATGACCAAAATAGCAGTTCTTTCAGACATACATGGGAATACGACAGCCCTGGAAGCTGTACTGACTGATGCTAAAAAGGCAAAGGTAGATGAGTACTGGCTTTTGGGGGATATTCTTATGCCAGGAACAGGACGTGGAAGGATATTGAATCTTTTAGCGGCTTTGCCTATTACTGTAAGAGTTCTTGGTAATTGGGAGAATAGTCTCTGGCGTGGTTTGCATCGCAAGCTAGATTTGACAAAAGCTAGTCATCGCTACCTCCTACGTCAATGCCAGTATATATTAGAAGAAATCAGCCCTGAAGAAATCGAAGACCTCCACAATCAACCCATGCAAGTTCATCGTCAGTTTGGTGATTTGATGGTGGGAATCACTCACCATCTCCCTGATAAAAACTGGGGTAGGGAGTTGATTCATACGGGAAAACAAGAAGATTTTGATAGATTAGTGACGGAACCGCATGCCTCCATCGCAGTATATGGTCATATCCACCAACAGTTGCTTCGTTATGGAAGTGATGGACAGTTGATTCTTAATCCAGGGTCCATTGGACAACCCTTCTTTCTAGATGCGAAGTTGCGTAAGGACCTGCGGGCCCAGTATATGATCTTAGAGTTTGATGAAGCAGGTTTGGCTGATGTTGATTTTCGTCGAGTGGATTATGATGTAGAAGCCGAATTGCAGTTGGCTAAAGATTTAAAGCTCCCCTATTTCCAGGTCTATTATGAAAGTTTGGTAAATGGGATTCACCACACTCATAACCAGGAACTTCTGTATGAGATTGCTCAAAAACAGGGGCATGATATTGAGTTGGATGAATGGTTAGATAGTAGTAATGATTGACATGACATCAAAAAGGGGTATAATGAGTATGAGAAGAGAGATGATGAAAATCTCAGGTGAAAGGGGAACAAAATGCAAATTTCAAGTCGATTTACCATTGCGACCCATATGCTAATTATCATTGCTATAAAGGGCCGGGAAAGCAAGGTGACCAGTGATTTTCTCGCAGCTAGCGTTGGAGTTAATCCAGTCATTATCCGTAAGACTTTGTCGCAACTCAAAAAAGCAGGATTGATTTCAGTTGCGCGTGGGACGGGCGGTACCGAGATTATAAAGGACCTCCAAGATATTAGCCTTTTTGATGTGTATCAGGCTGTCGAATGTCTAGGAAAATCTGGCAAACTCTTTAGTTTCCATGACAATCCCAATCCTAACTGTCCAGTAGGGGCTAATATTCATAAGGTCTTGGATCAGAAATTGCTGGATATCCAAGTAGCTATGGAAAATCAACTTCGTCAGATGAGTCTGGCTCAGGTTGTGGCAGATGCAGAAGCAAGAATAGCAAAATAAGAGGGCTAGGCTCCTCTTTTTCTATTGCCATAATTATGGTACAATGTAGACATTAAAGGAGGAGACTATGTACTTTATCACAGGATTTTTTGTCCTACTTTTTCTCGTTTCGTTTTTAAGGGACAATCGCAGTCTCTGGAATCCAGCTCTCTTGCTTTTGTCTCTGCTCTTTTCTTATATGTCCATTGCCAATCTTTTTTACGAAGCTGGGCAGAAAGAAGTGCACATGGTTTTCTTTGCAGGGATTTTTCTCCTGCTGCCTCTTTTAGTTTTTCTAAGTGGTTTTTTCCTTATTTATAATGGATTCGTGTTATTGAAAAAAGAAGGAAAATCCAAGGCAAATTATTTGTCTCTAGGATTAGGTTGTGTGATTCTATTCTTTTTTGTGATCATGGCGATTCGAGTGAGCGATACCAAGGGCTTGTTTTACACCAATCATCTAGTGAATATTATCTTTTTCTTTTTGATTTATTCGTATTTGATTTTTGGTTTTGCCTTTGCAGGATTTCTGCTTTATTCTATCCTGTATCTTTTTATTCCTAAGAAAAAATATTATGATTTTATCATCATTCACGGAGCAGGTTTGTTGAATGGAGAAAAAGTGACTCCCTTACTAAAGAGTCGCATTGATAAGGCAGTAGAAGCCTATCGCCAGTCTCTTAATCCCAATGTTAAAATCATCGCGAGTGGTGGTCAAGGTGGAGATGAAAAGATATCCGAAGCTCAGGCGATTTGTAATTATTTGTTGGAAGAGACAGATATTCCGAGAGAAGCGATTCTCCTAGAGGAAGACTCAACGACGACCTATGAGAATCTTCTCTTCTCAAAAGAAATGGGAGAGAAGCTGGTGACCAGTCCACGTTTTCTCTTTGTGACCAATGATTACCATGTTTTTCGTACCAGTACCTATGCTCGCCGTATTGGGATGAAGGGAGATGGCCTTGGTTGCCGTACAGCCGCCTACTATATCCCATCGGCCTTTATCAGAGAATATATTGCTCTATGTGTGAAGATGAGATGGCTTTTTATCGCCCTCTATGTTTTGTTGATTTTAGCTCTGATTTTCTCCTATAGAGGTGTTCTATGGTAATATGTAAAATTCATATTGTAATTCTTGTTAGAATCTCTAAAAAATCTTGTAGTAACCCTAAGGGAAAAATTGTCACTAGTAATGAAAGAGCAGGGTAAGTGATTGTGAGTGCGGTTTTTGGAACGGCTTCATGATTGCTCGTCAATCAATTGAACAATTTCTAACTTAGTTGCAGATTTTCAGAGAGAGTCAAAAATAGGCAACTGAATATGAGTAGACTAGAATTTTACAGTCAACGACAAATAAAAATGTGAACAGCAACAGAGGTTCACATTTTCTTTTTGGTCTATGGCAAAATGGCTTTTAGTTCCTTCAGGATAGTTTGCAAGGTTACGATCGCTTGTTCTCCTTGTTGTGGTTGATAGAGTAGTTGGAAATACTTGCGAATAGTTTCTTCAAATTGCTTAGGGAGGAGAGTACAATGGGCCTTTGCGTACTCCAGCATCCGTTTTTCACCAGGATGGGTTTGCTCATTGAGCGCAAACAACAAGTCAAAGTAGGAAGCAAAAAATTCACTTGAGCGGTGATTCATACTGAGAAGATCTTGGCGTTTGATAGCTTTTTCTATTTGGTGAGAGAAGGCAGGCATGGTTTGTTCTAGCAAAAGGAGTTGCCTTTCAATGATATGCTTTTTGAGTTCCTGTGGATAGGGAATCTGGTAAGTTCTTTGGAGCGAAGCATAGTGTCCATTCGGATCGTATAGAATCTTGCTGTGGAGTAGATTATGCCACATGCAAGTTGTATAAGCATTTTGAGCTTTGTGTTGAAAAACGGTTGAGTTCAATTCCTGTTCAAACGACTCCAGCGAACGATAAATCAACTCGATTTCGATACCGTTGTTTAGTACACAGTCGTCCTCTAACTCCCAAAACTGGTTTCCAATTTCCATATAGGAGCAGTATTTACTCAAAATTTTGAGGCGAGTCGCCTCATCAATAGAAGAGTTGAGATAGACATAAACGTCATAGTCAGAATTTTGATCATAGTTTTGTCCTGCACGAGAGCCACCAAGAGCGATAGCTTCTACTTGTTCCAGTTGAGAGAATTCTTTGCAAAGTTCGTGGATCATGATTTTTCTCCTTGCTTTATGGTTTTAAAGTCATTTTACCAAAAAGTAAAACGTTTGCATAGCATTGAGTTACTCTTTTTCATTTATAGCAAAAAATGTGAACCCTTGTTTTGAGTTCACATTTCTTTTTTATTCTGCAGCTTGTTGCCAACGTTTTGCTAGCTTATGAGACAGGCTAGAAATGGCAAAGTTAAAGATAAAGTAAATCAAGGCAATCAGGATATAAAGACTGAAGACCTGCTCTGGTTCGAAATAGCGTCCCATGAGGATTTGGCTAGCGCCAAAGAGTTCTTGTAGAGCGATAACAGAGTAGAGAAGGCTGGTATCCTTAATTACAGTTACAAACTGAGAAATGATAGCTGGCAACATTTTGCGGATCGCTTGTGGGAGAATGATGTAGTAGAGGATTTGCGTAGAGGTGAATCCTTGTGACATTCCTGCTTCGTACTGTCCCTTGTCCACGGCATTGAGACCGCCTCGGATAATCTCAGCCAGGGCTGCTGAGGTAAAGAGGGTAAAGGCTGTAATACCAGCTGGTGTGGACTTCATCTTAAACACCAAAAAGATGGTGAAAATCCAGAGGAGGTTGGGAACGTTACGTACAAACTCGATATAAATGCTGGAGATGATCCGTAAAATAGGATTTTTCCCATTTCTCATGACGGCTAGCACTGTTCCGATAAGGGTCGAGAGGACGATAGCAATCAGAGAAATGTAGAGGGTTAAGCCAAATCCTTTAAAGATAAAGATTAGGTTATCTGGGGTCAAAACTTCTAAAATGGATTCCATAGTAACCTCCTAAAGTGAATAGGCTTTTTTGTTGGCTTGCTCCATCTTGCGACCAAACTGGGCAACAGGGAAGCATAGGGCAAAGTAGAGAAGAGCAGCACCTAAAAAGGCTGGAATGTAGTTTCCGTTTAGAGCCGACCAAGACTTAGTCACAAACATCAAGTCCACTCCAGAGATGATGGCAACTGTAGAGGTATTCTTGATGAGGTTAACGATTTGGTTGGTCAAAGGTGGGAGAATGATGCGGAAAGCCTGAGGCAAGATAATCAAGCGCATGGCGCTGATATAGGTAAATCCTTGTGAGAGAGCAGCTTCCATCTGACCACTAGGAATAGACTGTATCCCTGAACGAATAACCTCAGCGATATAAGCGCCGTGATAGAGTCCCACGCAGAGAACAGCTGTCCAATAAATCGGAATCATGATGGTGTGTTCACTGATAAGAGGCAAACCATAGAAGACAATGACAAACTGCACCAAGAGGGGAGTGTTTTGATAAAATTCGACAAAGATACGAGCCAAAATACGCAAGAATGGGCGTTTATTAGTTGACATGGCCCCAAAGAGGATGCCCAAAACCATGGCGAGGATAAAGGATCCAATTGCTAGGGCAATAGTGAAGAGGAAACCGTTGAAAAATTGTCCGAAGTCCTGAAAATAGGCTGTCCAAGATGATAAATCTGTCATGGGGTGTCCTCCTTAATCTGCGGTATGGCTAGATGGTTTAAGTTTGTAACGGTCATAGAGCTTCTGTAAACTACCATCCTTGCTCCATTTAGTGACCAAGTTATCAAGATAGTCGTTGAGTTCAGTATTTGATTTCTTGGTAACGATACCGTAGTCAGATGGCTTGAAGCTATCATCTAGTAGTTCTGTCCGTTTGCTGATGTAGCCAGACAGGATAGAACGGTCCACGGAAAAGGCATCAATACGGTGAGCATGGAGGGAAGTAATCAATTCTGGATAGGAACCCAGTTCAACGAATTTAAAGGTTAGACCTTTCTTTTTCCCTAGTTCAGTAATCAGGCGTTGGGTGATGGATCCTTGGGCAACCCCAATCGTTTTTCCGTTTAGGTCCTCAATGCTTTGGATGTTGGCAGATTTATTGACCAAAAAACCAGAAGCATCCGTATAGTAGGGACTAGTGAAGTTGTATAATTTTTTACGTTCATCTGTGATGGTAAAGGTTGCGATATCCATGTCTACCTGTTCATTGTCTAGGAGTGGTCCACGGGTTTGCGCTGTAACAGGCACATAGCGAACCTTGACCTTAAGTTCGTCCGCAATCATCTTGGCCAGATCCGTTTCGATACCAGAATAAGTACCTGTCTTGGGATCTTTGTAACCAAAATTGGGAACGTCTTGTTTCACACCGACAACTAGCTCGCCTCTTTTTTGAATGTCTGCGATGCTAGTATTGGCCTGGACTGGTTTGGTAGCAGCAAGACTGAAAAGGCCAATTAATAATGCGGATAAAAAGAATTTCTTTTTCATAGGCGCCTCCTTATTTGACTTTGTCACTTTCGTGGTTGATAATTTTGCTGAGGAATTGTTGGGCACGAGGTTCACTTGGATTGTCAAAAAAGTCATCGACATCTGTCGTATCTACTAAAACCTCTCCGTCGGCCATAAAGATAATGCGGTCCGCAACCTCTCGAGCAAAGCCCATTTCGTGGGTAACGATGATCATGTTCATCCCGTCATGCGCCAGTTTTTGCATAACTGCTAGTACATCACCGATAGTCTCAGGGTCAAGGGCAGATGTTGGCTCATCAAAGAGGAGGAGCTCCGGATGCATGGCAAGACCACGAGCAATCGCGATCCGCTGTTTTTGTCCACCAGACAGCATAGCTGGGTAGGAATCTTTCTTGTCCCACATATTTACAAATTCCAGATATTTTTGGGCTGTTTTTTCAGCTTCTTTTTTATCAATTCCTAGAACTTTTACGGGTGCAAGTGTCACGTTTTCTAACACTGTTTTGTGTGGATAAAGGTTAAAATGTTGAAAAACCATGCCGACTTCCTTACGAAGAGGAACCAGATCTTTCTGGCTAGCACCTGCTACTTGGTGTCCATTGACTAGGAGACTTCCTTTGTCAACAGCCTCCAAACCATTGATCGTACGGATAAGAGTGGACTTCCCAGAGCCAGAAGGTCCAAGCAGGACAACAACTTGTCCTTTTTCAAAACGGAGATTGATGTTGCGGAGTGCGTGGTAGTCTCCGTAATATTTTTCGACGTTTTTAAATTCTACTAAAGCCATGAGAGATCTCCTTTGTGTTAGATTTTATAACATGATTCTACAACAAAAGAATGTTCTTGTCAAATCATATCTGAAAAAATTCACTAAAATGTTATAAAAAAGCAATCTGGATAGAGAAAATGCCTAAATCATGTTATAATGAAACGATAGAATTCTTAGAAAGAGTGGATGTTTTTTTGATAACTCCTACTTATGAATGGCAGTTTGCCCCGCAGGTTGAAGATGCGGATTTTACAAAGATAGCCAAGAAGGATGGACTGGGCCCTGAGGTGGCTCGGTTATTGTTTGAGAGAGGGATTCAGGATGAGGAAAGTCTAAAGAAGTTTTTAGAACCTTCTTTAGAGGACTTGCATGACCCCTATCTGCTCCATGATATGGACAAGGCAGTGAAAAGGATTCGTCAGGCTATTGAAGAAGGGGAAAACATTCTCATCTATGGAGACTACGATGCGGATGGTATGACTTCAGCTTCGATTGTGAAGGAAAGTTTGGAACAGCTTGGTGCCGAGTGCCGTGTTTATCTGCCAAATCGCTTTACCGATGGCTATGGTCCTAATGCCAGTGTCTATAAATACTTTATCGAGCAAGAGGGGATTTCCTTGATTGTGACGGTGGATAATGGAGTTGCTGGTCACGAGGCCATTGAAATGGCCCAGTCTATGGGAGTGGATGTCATTGTGACCGACCATCATTCTATGCCGGAAACCCTTCCTGATGCTTATGCGATTGTTCATCCCGAGCATCCAGATGCGGACTATCCTTTCAAACAGTTGGCTGGTTGCGGAGTGGCTTTCAAGCTGGCTTGCGCCCTTTTAGAAGAAGTGCAAGTGGAACTACTGGATTTGGTCGCCATCGGAACTATTGCAGATATGGTGAGCTTGACGGATGAAAACCGTATTTTGGTTCAATATGGTCTGGAAATGTTGGGGCATACTCAGCGCATCGGTCTGCAAGAAATGCTAGACATGGCTGGGATTGCTGCTAATGAAGTGACAGAAGAAACGGTTGGCTTTCAGATTGCCCCTCGTTTAAATGCCTTAGGCCGCTTGGACGATCCCAATCCTGCCATTGATTTGTTGACTGGCTTTGATGATGAGGAAGCGCATGAGATTGCCCTCATGATTCATCAGAAAAACGAAGAGCGCAAGGAAATCGTTCAGTCAATCTATGAAGAAGCTAAGACCATGGTGGATCCTGAGAAGAAGGTCCAGGTCTTGGCCAAGGAAGGCTGGAATCCTGGCGTTCTGGGTATCGTTGCTGGTCGTTTGTTGGAAGAACTAGGGCAGACAGTCATCGTTCTTAATATAGAAGATGATCGTGCCAAGGGTAGCGCTCGTAGTGTGGAAGCGGTCGATATTTTTGAAGCCTTGGATCCCCACCGAGATCTCTTCATCGCATTCGGTGGCCATGCTGGTGCAGCAGGAATGACGCTGGAAGTGGAGAAACTCTCAGATTTATCTCAGGTCCTAGAAGATTATATCCGTGAAAAAGGCGCAGATGCTAGTGGTAAGAATAAGTTAAATCTAGATGAAGAGTTGGATTTGGAGACTCTTAGCTTGGAAACGGTTAAAAGCTTTGAACGCTTGGCACCCTTTGGGATGGATAATCAGAAACCTGTCTTTTATATCAAGGATTTTCATGTCGAGAGTGCTCGCAGTATGGGGGCGGGAAATACTCACCTCAAACTAAAAATTTCTAAGGGAGAAGCAAGTTTTGAAGTGGTGGCCTTCGGACAAGGTAGATGGGCGACAGAATTTGCTCAAACAAAAAAACTTGAATTGGCAGTCACCTTGTCTGTCAATCAATGGAATGGCCAAACTGCCCTCCAGTTGATGATGGTAGATGCGCGTGTGGAAGGTGTTCAACTCTTTAACATTCGTGGGAAGAATGCAGTCTTGCCAGAGGGAATTCCAGTATTGGATTTCTCTGGAGAATTGCCGGATTTGGCGAATAGTGAAGCGGTTGTTGTGAAAAATATTCCGGAAAATATTACCTTGCTGAAGACGATTTTTCAGGAGCAACATTTCTCAGCTGTCTATTTCAAGAATGACATTGACAAGGCCTACTATCTGACAGGTTATGGAACTAGAGAACAGTTTGCAAAATTGTACAAGACTATTTACCAGTTCCCAGAGTTTGATATTCGCTACAAGCTCAAAGATTTGGCGACTTATCTCAATATCCAACAAATCTTGCTGGTCAAGATGATCCAAGTCTTTGAAGAGCTAGGTTTTGTGACGATCAAAGATGGGGTCATGACAGTTAATAAAGAAGCGCCAAAGAGAGAGATAGGAGAAAGTCAGATTTACCAGAATCTCAAACAAACCGTTAAGGACCAAGAAATGATGGCGCTGGGGACAGTGCAAGAAATGTATAACTTTTTGATGAGAAAAGAGTAGAAGTTAGGAAAGAGTTGGGCAACCAGCTCTTTTTTGAAAACAAATCTTCATTTTGAAAATCATCAAAAAAATGGTATAATGGTAGGAAAAGATTCGGCTGAAAGTTTTAGAACTTTTAGAATAAGAGGGTAAACCTACCCTATAATCAAAATAAATGAAGTTTCGGAGGGAAAATGAGTAATATCAGTTTAACAACACTAGGTGGTGTACGAGAAAATGGGAAAAATATGTACATCGCTGAAATCAATGAATCTATCTTTGTTTTGGATGCAGGGCTTAAATACCCTGAAAATGAACAACTAGGGGTTGATGTCGTCATTCCAAACATGGACTACCTTTTTGAAAATAGCGACCGTATCGCAGGGGTCTTCTTGACTCACGGGCATGCGGATGCCATTGGTGCCCTGCCTTATCTCTTGGCAGAGGCTAAGGTGCCTGTGTTTGGCTCTGAGTTGACTATCGAGTTGGCGAAACTCTTTGTCAAAGGAAATGATACGGTTAAGAAATTCAATGACTTCCATATCATTGATGAAAACACGGAGATTGACTTTGGGGGAACGGTTGTTTCCTTCTTCCGTACGACTCACTCTATCCCAGAAAGTCTGGGAGTTGTGTTAAAAACACCAAAAGGGAACATTGTTTACACAGGCGACTTCAAATTTGACCAGACGGCTAGTGAATCCTATGCGACGGATTTTGCGCGTTTAGCCGAAATCGGCCGTGACGGTGTCTTGGCACTTCTCAGTGATTCTGCAAATGCAGACAGCAATATCCAGGTGGCGAGCGAGAGTGAAGTTGGGGATGAAATTACCCAAACCATCGCTGACTGGGACGGTCGTATCATCGTTGCAGCAGTTGCCAGCAACCTTTCTCGTATCCAGCAGGTTTTTGATGCGGCTGCGGAGACTGGTCGCCGAGTCGTTTTGACTGGATTTGATGTTGAAAATATCGTCCGTACAGCGATTCGTCTCAAAAAATTGTCTCTAGCTAATGAAAGTCTCTTGATTAAACCAAAAGAAATGTCTCGTTTTGAAGACCATGAGTTGATCATCCTAGAGACAGGTCGTATGGGTGAACCCATCAATGGACTTCGCAAGATGTCCGTTGGGCGCCACCGTTATGTAGAAATCAAGGATGGGGACTTGGTTTATATTGTAACAACTCCATCCACCGCCAAAGAAGCAGTTGTAGCTCGCGTTGAAAATATGATCTACCAAGCTGGTGGTGTGGTAAAACTCATTACCCAGAGTTTGCGAGTATCCGGACACGGAAATGCGCGTGATTTGCAGTTGATGATTAATCTCTTGCAACCCAAGTATCTCTTCCCTATCCAAGGGGAATACCGTGAGTTGGATGCGCATGCCAAGGCTGCCATGGCAGTTGGAATGTTGCCAGAGCGTATTTTCATCCCTAAAAAGGGAACGATCATGTCCTATGAACATGGAGACTTCGTCCCAGCTGGAGCAGTTTCTGCAGGCGATGTCATGATTGATGGAAATGCCATTGGAGATGTTGGGAATGTCGTTCTTCGCGACCGTAAGGTTTTGTCAGAGGATGGGATCTTTATTGTGGCTATCACTGTTAACCGTCGTGAGAAGAAGATTGTGGCTAAGGCTCGCGTTCACACGCGTGGATTTATCTACCTTAAGAAAAGTCGCGACATTCTCCGTGAAAGTTCCGAATTGATTAACCAAACGGTAGAAGAGTATCTTCAAGGTGATGACTTTGACTGGGCAGATCTCAAAGGCAAGGTTCGTGACAATTTGACCAAGTACCTCTTTGATCAAACCAAGCGTCGCCCAGCAATCTTGCCAGTCGTGATGGAAGCTAAATAATAAGCAACATACCTACAGAAAAAGTCGAAATTCGGCTTTTTCTTATAGAATAGTAAAAGGAGAGATTCATGGCAGTTATGAATATTGAGTATTACTCTGAAGTTTTGGATATGGAGTGGGGTGTTACCGTACTCTATCCAGATGCTAGTCGGGTGACTGAACCAGATTGCAAAGATATTCCTGTCCTTTATCTTTTGCACGGAATGTCAGGAAATCAAAATAGCTGGCTCAAACGTACCAATGTCGAACGCTTGTTGCGTGGAACCAATCTCATTGTCATTATGCCCAATACTAGCAATGGCTGGTACACAGATACTCAGTATGGCTATAACTACTATACAGCTCTAGCAGAAGAACTCCCCCAAGTCATGAAACGTTTCTTCCCCAATATGACCAGCAAGCGAGAAAAGACCTTTATAGCAGGTCTCTCCATGGGAGGATATGGTTCCTTCAAACTCGCTCTATCGACAAATCGTTTTTCTCATGCGGCTAGTTTTTCTGGTGCGCTCAGTTTTCAAGAATTTTCTCCTGAAAGTCAGGATCTGGGATCGCTTGCCTACTGGAGAGGAGTTTTTGGAGAAATCAAAGACTGGACAGCTAGTCCTCATTCGCTTGAAAGCATGGCTGCAAAGTCCGATCAAAAGACCAAACTATGGGCTTGGTGTGGGGAGCAAGACTATCTCTACTCTGCCAATAATCTCGCAGTGAAAAACCTCAAAAATCTTGGTTTTGAGGTGACCTATAGTCATAGTCCAGGTAAGCACGAGTGGTACTACTGGGAAAAACAATTGGAACGTTTTTTAGCTACTCTACCAATTGACTTTGTCTTGGAAGAACGCTTATCTTAGTTTTAGATTTCTTTCAGCTTTATTCAGTAAAATAGAGAATCTATCTTGATTAAGGAGAATGTGATTTCAAGATGGGTTCTTATTTTTATGAAAGGTGGAGTGTCATGTTCTGGATTATTCGATTATTGTTCCGATTTCTGTTGGGAATTTGGCGTTTCTTCTGGCGTCTGGTTTGGACTGTGGTCATTCTACTACTCATTGCTTTTGGAGTGGTTTGGTATCTGTCTGGTGATTTTAATTCTGCGGTCAATCAGGTTGAAAAAGTGAGCAAGATTGGTCAAGGTGGCTGGAATCAATGGAAAGAGACGGGGACGCTGGAAGTCTTGTCTCAGACAGACAGTCACCAACATGCAGAAGGCAAGTGGGCTCAGGCCTCAGCTCGCATCTATATTGAGCCTCAAATGGATGAGACCTTCCAAGCTGCCTATGCAGAAGCTATAAAAAACTGGAATCAAACGGGAGCTTTTACCTTTGAGGTGGTTACGGATCCTAGCCAGGCAGATATTGTGGCAAGTGAGATGAATGATGGATCGACAGCTGTAGCTGGGCAAGCCGAGAGTCAAACCAATCTATTGACCAATCAATTTATATCTGTAACAGTTCGCCTAAATCATTATTATCTATCCAATACAAACTATGGTTACTCTTATGAACGTATCGTGCATACGGCGGAGCACGAGCTGGGGCATGCCATCGGATTGGATCATACCAACGAGATTTCTGTCATGCAGCCAGCAGGTTCCTACTATGGAATTCAGCCTCGAGATGTGAAAGCTGTTCAAGAACTCTATACCAGTAGCGACTAGATGAAGTTGGTACAATCTAAAATAAAATCAAAGCTCCTCCATCAAGTGATCGGTGGGGCTTTTTGTTCGTCCTGTTACGGCCTTTTTGCTATAATGGAACTATGAACAACTTGATCAAATCAAAACTAGAGCTCTTACCAACCAGCCCTGGTTGTTACATTCACAAGGATAAAAATGGCACTATTATCTATGTAGGAAAGGCTAAAAATCTGCGTAACCGCGTGCGGTCCTATTTCCGTGGAAGTCACGATACCAAGACGGAGGCTCTGGTATCTGAGATTGTGGATTTTGAATTTATCGTCACTGAGTCTAATATTGAGGCACTCCTGCTGGAAATTAACCTCATCAAGGAGAATAAGCCCAAGTACAATATCATGCTTAAGGACGACAAGTCTTATCCTTTCATCAAAATCACAAATGAGCGCTATCCTCGTTTGATTATCACCCGTCAGGTCAAGAAGGACGGCGGTCTTTACTTTGGTCCCTATCCAGATGTGGGGGCAGCCAATGAAATCAAGCGACTACTGGATCGGATTTTTCCTTTTCGTAAGTGTACCAACCCGCCCTCTAAGGTTTGTTTTTACTATCATATTGGCCAATGTATGGCCCATACCATCTGTAAAAAAGATGAGGCCTATTTCAAGTCCATGGCTCAGGAGGTTTCTGATTTTCTAAAAGGACAGGATGACAAAATCATCGATGACCTCAAGGGGAAGATGGCAAAGGCAGCCAAAAGTATGGAGTTCGAACGTGCGGCGGAATACCGTGATCTGATTCAGGCGATTGGAACGCTTCGGACCAAGCAACGGGTCATGGCCAAGGATCTTCAAAATCGCGATGTTTTTGGCTACTATGTGGATAAGGGCTGGATGTGTGTTCAGGTTTTCTTTGTCCGTCAAGGCAAGCTCATTGAGCGGGATGTCAATCTCTTCCCTTACTACAACGATCCGGACGAGGACTTTTTGACCTATGTAGGACAATTCTATCAAGAAAAATCCCACCTAGTTCCCAACGAGGTATTGATTCCACAGGATATCGATGAAGAAGCTGTCAAGGCCTTGGTGGATACCAAGATTCTCAAGCCCCAGCGTGGTGAGAAAAAACAGTTGGTCAATCTAGCCATAAAAAATGCCCGTGTTAGTCTGGAGCAGAAGTTCAATCTGCTAGAAAAATCTGTCGAAAAGACCCAAGGGGCTATTGAAAATCTAGGACGCTTGCTCCAAATCCCGACCCCAGTCCGCATCGAGTCCTTCGATAACTCTAATATCATGGGAACCAGTCCTGTTTCAGCCATGGTGGTCTTTGTTAACGGAAAACCGAGTAAAAAAGATTACCGTAAATACAAAATCAAGACGGTTGTTGGACCAGACGACTATGCTAGTATGAGAGAAGTCATTCGCAGACGTTATGGCCGAGTTCAACGTGATGGTTTAACCCCGCCAGATTTGATTGTCATCGATGGGGGACAAGGGCAGGTCAATATCGCTAAGCAAGTCATCCAAGAAGAGCTAGGTTTGGATATCCCAATTGCAGGTCTGCAAAAGAATGACAAGCACCAAACCCATGAGCTACTCTTTGGAGATCCGCTTGAGGTGGTGGAGTTATCCCGAAATTCTCAGGAATTTTTCCTCCTCCAACGCATTCAAGATGAGGTACACCGCTTTGCTATTACCTTTCACCGTCAATTGCGCTCCAAAAATTCTTTTTCTTCACAGCTGGATGGAATTGAAGGATTGGGACCTAAACGTAAGCAGAATCTCATGAAGCATTTCAAGTCTCTCACTAAAATCAAGGAAGCCAGTGTGGATGAAATTGTCGAAGTTGGTGTGCCGAGGGTAGTCGCAGAAGCTGTGCAGAGAAAGTTGAACCCTCAGGAAGAAGTGGAATTGGCTCAAGTGGCAGAACCATTAAAAGAATTGGAATAAGTATCTAGATAGAAAGTAGAAGAAATGAATAGGATTGAGATTGACAGAGATATACTCCTTTTTTTACGATTTGCTTACTTTGGGAATTCAAAAGATTTATTTTTAGCTGCAACTACTCGAGCCTATCTTGATTTTAATCGAACCTTGCGATTTCATGGCATGCTAGATGAACAGCGCTTGGAGATGAGAAATCGGGCCTCTAAGTGTATCAAAGAAGCGATTTTAAATCTCTTGAATCGGGACAAGCTGTGTCAAACTGATTTTGATAGTTGGCATCATAGGACTTGTGATGTTCTGATAGATTGCTATCGTTCAAATGGGATTCGATTCACTTATGGTCATGCTCAAAAGTGGATTAATATGACGTTCAAGTATCTGTATATGCTTGAAGCTGTAACCCTAGACTCCGTTTTTCCTTTTTTACACGTACCGATAGATAACATCGTGTTAGAGAGGGCGAACAAACAGTTGTGTATCCCAAGACCTTCTCAAGTGTGGAGTAGTTGGGGAGATTACGCTTTCTATCTTCAATATCAAGAACATTTGAGGCAAAGAATAGGCAAGGAAGCTCCTCTTCGTTGGGAGTTTCACAATTGGCTAGATGAAATAGAAAAAGGAAAACCATCATGAACCATAAAATCGCAATTTTATCAGATATTCATGGCAATGTGACTGCACTAGAAGCAGTGATTGCAGATGCTAAAACTCAAGGAGCCAGCGAATGTTGGCTTCTGGGAGATATTTTTCTACCTGGTCCAGGTGCAAATGACTTGGTCGCTCTGTTAAAGGAACTTCCTATCACAGCAAGTGTTCGAGGCAATTGGGATGATTGTGTCTTAGAGGCTTTAGATGGGCAATATGGCTTAGAAGACCCACAGGAAATCCAGCTCATGCGTATGACCCAGTTTTTAATGGAGCGAATGGATCCTGAAACGATTGTCTGGCTACGAAACTTACCTATGCTAGAAAAGAAAGAAGTTGATGGACTGCGCTTTTCTCTTTCTCATAATTTACCTGAAAAAAACTATGGTGGGGACTCGTCTGTTGGGAATAACACAGATAAATTTGACCAACTCCTAGATGAGGAAACGGACGTGGCAATCTATGGTCATGTCCACAAGCAGTTGCTTCGTTATGGAAGCCAAGGGCAACAAATCATCAATCCAGGTACGATTGGCATGCCCTATTTTGATTGGGAGGCGTTAAACAATCACCGTGCCCAGTATGCCGTGATAGAAGTGGAAGATGGGGAATTGGTCAATATTCTATTCCGAAAAGTTGCGTATGACTATGAAGCGGAGTTAGAATTGGCCAAGTCCAAGGGTCTTCCTTTTATCGAAATGTATGAAGAACTACGCCGAGATGACAACTATCGGGGGCACAATCTAGAACTCTTAGCTAGTTTAATTGAAAAGCATGGGTATGTAGAGGAGGTAAAGAATTATTTTGATTTCTTGCAAAGTGAGAAATAAAATGGACGCCCTTAATTTGAAGTGAGGTTTGTAGTCGAATCGCTTAGAAAAGAGTTAGACGATGAGGAAGAAAAGATGCCTTAGCTAAAGTTTGACATTGAAATTATTTTGTTATACAATGAACTCAATTCTTAATAAAAAGGAGATCATTATGAAGAAAATTATTACAGCCAGTATGGCTCTTTTATCTGTTATTGTTTTAGCAGCATGTTCAGGGAAAACAACGTCTGATTCTTCGACTAAGGCTTCAAGCTCTATAGAACAAACTTCTTCTTCAGAGACCTCATCAACAACGTCTAGTTCAAAGACAGAAAATAATGAGGTTGTTTTGATCACCGATGAAGAAATTGACAATGCTAAAACTGTTGGAGATGTGAAGAAAATCTTTGGTAAATTAGTCGACAATTATAAAAAGCATGCAGTTGAAATTGGGGAAAAAATTCCAGAGAGTGGAAAAGAAGCATATAACGCCCAAGTTGAACCCGCACTTAAGTCTATGGAGACTGTAAGAGAGTCATTTAACGAAAGCCTTTCAAGTATTGGTTCTGATGATACAGTAGTGCCAGAACAAACTCGTACTCTATTTGTTCAACAGTTGAAAACTGGACGTGATACAATGAAGAAAGCGCTGGAGTCAGCGTATAAAGCAGTTGCTCCATACACATCTGGTCAATAATATGAGAAAGTAGGTGAGTTATCACCTGCTTTTTGATTTGTTTAAATCCAAAACGATACCTACTTAAAGAGCTACAAGTGGATAGTAGAGAGTTTGAAAGAAGTACTAACTCTATGGAAAATCTCTGAAAGCTGTTTTAAAATATGGTAGAATCGAAACAGTAGAATTAGAAAAGGAAACCGCTATTGAATCATGCTAATCTTGAATTCAGTTCACAATACCAGAACGGCTATTGGTTCTATGCTATAAGGTAATTAAGACCAAGTTGCCTTATAGAATAATATAAGGAGGTGTGTTAATGAATAAGTGTAAAAAATGGGGCATTATTGCTTTAGTAATCTGTATTATAGGAGGAATCGTGATGTTTAGTTTGAATCAACAAAAAGAAAAAACATTGGAAGAGAAAATGAGAATTGAACAGGATAGGGTAGCAAAGTTTTTAGTAAGTAACTATGATTTAGCTGATGGACAAAAGATTGAGAGAGTGGAGTTTGTTGAATTTCAAAAAAATGAAAGTACGGGGAGTTGGAGGATTACTGCTAAAGTAAATGGTCAATATGATATATCTGTCAAAATAGACTCTCTAAATGAGAATGAGAAAATAAGAAGTTCCAATTATTCACCGACAGACTTCACAAAGAGAGAACACAAAGAAGAAGCTGGGTATGATATAGCAGTAAAAATTATTTACTTAGGGGAGAGATAACTATATGATTACAGAAGAAGATTATAGATATATAGTAGACGATGTTTATGATGTTGACTCTGGTAAGGTGAGTAATCCTATTCAGGAGGGACGATTAGTTGCAAACGATCGGTTTAAAGTAATCTCTAAACCCATAGACAATCCCTCCAACGGTATGCAGGCGATGGCGGTTGCTCCTGTGGATAAAAATGGGAATGTGGATGATAGTCATGTAGTGATTGCTTATGCTGGGACGAATAAAGATGATCGACTTGACATCCAAACAGATATCCAATCAATAGGATTTGGTGATAGACGGATGTTGTCGGATTCGAAAACAAAGACATTTAGAAAATCTCAATTTCAAACGGCTCTGAGTTTTGCGGAAGAAATCGAAAAAACGTATCCCTCTGCTAAAATCACAACTGTAGGGCATTCGCTTGGAGAGTCTCTGGCTATACATGTTGCTTTAAAGCGAGGTTATGCTAATGTTAATTTAAATAGCCACTTATGTTATACTATAAGGTAATTAAGACCAAGTTGCTTTATAGAATAATATAAGGAGGTGTATCCATGAATAGGCAGAAAAAATGGGGTATTATTGCTTTAGTAATCTGTATTATAGGAGGAATCGTGATGTTTAGTTTAAATCATCCAAATGTTAAAATTTTTGAGAATAAATTAACTTTGACAAAAACGCAACAGGATAATGTTGTTAAAGGGATAGTAAAAAATTATGATATTGATAGTATTGAGTTTTTAGAATTAAAGAAAGATATAAAAACAGGTACATATCATTTAATATTTATTATAAACGACAAGATTAAAACGGGTTTATCGGTATCACGTATTGATGAACTAAATTCAAATCTAAATAATATTGGTTTAAGTCCTATTGAAAATTTTAAAGAATTAAAAAGAGGACAACCACTTGATGAAACTGAAGAGATACTTAACTTTATAAAAGTGAAATACATAGGAGAATGATATGGGAATAACTGATGAGCAGTATAGATGGATAATTGATAAGTCATACTGGGTGGATAAAAATAAAACTGATTGTGAATATCATATAGAAGTAAACAAAACATATAATTTTAGTGATAATGATACACGACTAGGTGAATTTCGAGTTCTTAGTGCAAAAGACAACACCTCCAACGGTATGCAGGCGATGGCGGTTGCTCCTGTGGATAAAAATGGGAATGTGGATGATAGTCATGTAGTGATTGCTTATGCAGGGACGAATAA
>CAJNDC010000008.1:0-110611 GCA_905221415.1 bacterium | reverse complement strand
ATCTTATCAAGCAGATCATCCTCGCGCCAACTCTTGCTGTCGACCATCGTTTGGTAGTCTTCTGGTAATTTCTTGATAGCTTGAGAGAAGGTTTCTGCATAGAGTTGTCCCCCTTTGCTCAAGGGGAATAAGACACTTGCAAAAAAACTTCTAGCCGAATCATAAGCGTCGCCCTTTAGACTCTCTGTATCCTCTGAAAACTTTTGAATGGCTGATTGCAAGTCTTGATAAGCCTCCACCTGTGATTGGCACATGGTCGCTATACTCGAACTTTGAAGTTGTGATTGTTCCAAGTACATATCAATGCCCATGACGTGTCTCCTCCTCTCTTTCTAGTTCCTTGCGTCTTTCATAGTAGACCTCATCCAAGTCTCCCTCTAACCGGAATTTTTCTTTTTTCAAATCATCCATGCGGTAGCTGAGGTCCTCAAGGATTTGGTTTTTAAGTTGGTTTCTTTGCAGGAGCGTTTCTTCCAACTGTCCTGCATATCGGCTCTGATAGGCCGCCTCCCACAAATCATTTTGATAACGGTGACTAGCTCTATCATACCCTTCAAAGGTTTCTATCAGTTCTTTGGTGCGATACTTCTCTTTTCCATTGTCTTCTAGCTGGTACAAGAGGTCTCGCTCTCTTTTCTTCAACTCATCCAACCTGCTCATGTATGACTCCTAAAACCATTGGCACCCGCTTTATCTAGCGCCTCAAAATCACTCGCTATAGAGTGAAGACGTTCGGAAGTCAGGGTGACAGCAGCCGAAATCTGACTAGCTAGATTTTGAGCCTTTGTCAGACATTGATGGGCCTTGTTATTCCCTTGAAGAGTTGTTAGGTCATCTTGACTAGCCGTAGCGATTGCTGTTAACGATTGACAAGCATTTTTAAGCTGATTCGCATAGGTTTGCGCAATATTTAGATCACTTTTAACTGTTGACATGACTGTTTTATCCTTTTTCTCAATCCCTAGTGATAGTTCACTTCATTTAGCTATATAGGCCTATTATACCATGTTTCATAAAAGGAGCATCATTTTGTCCTGATTTATGTACAATTGTGTATTTTTCAACAACTTCTCTCATCCGACTCGACGAAAGAAGTAAAAACTGTTACAATGTAGAAAAAGAAAAGAGGCCCTCATGACTTCACTTTATAATTTTTCCGTTTTGAACCAAAACAACCAAGTAACTCCCCTGGAGAGCTATCGTGGCAAAGTTCTTTTGATTGTCAACACTGCTACTGGATGTGGTTTAACGCCCCAGTACCAAGGGCTCCAAGAACTCTATGAACGCTATCAAGATCAGGGCTTTGAAATCTTAGATTTCCCTTGTAACCAGTTCATGGGACAAGCACCCGGCAGCGCAGAGGAAATCAATAGTTTCTGCAGCCTACACTATCAGACCACTTTCCCTCGCTTTGCCAAGATCAAGGTCAACGGCAAGGAAGCAGATCCTCTTTATGTTTGGCTAAAAGACCAGAAGTCTGGCCCGCTAGGAAAACGAATCGAATGGAATTTTGCTAAGTTTCTCATTGGTCGAGATGGGCAAGTCCTTGAGCGCTTCTCTTCCAAAACAGATCCCCAAACCATCCAAGAGTCTCTCCAAAAAATACTCTAATTTCTTTTTAAAACGTATCCTTTCATTTAGTTTGATCCCTGAAAGGATGCGTTTTTTCTTTAAAAAGTAACTGATTTTCTTTAATTTATATTTATTTTTTTGCTTTTTGCTATTGCAATTCTTTCATTAATTTAGTATATTTGTTATATTAAAAGTTTTCAGTCATTTTAAGGGAGAAATGACCTTTTAAATTTTTTTATCTTAAAATGAAAGCGCTTTATAAACAGGAGGTAAGGTGGCTTACAAATTATCAGAGAGTTTTTTCATTAAATCAAGTTGTAACCAAGTCAGACTTGGGCTTGGGCAGTAGCTGACTGCCTTTCTAAAAACTAGGAGTATATTATGAATCGATACCTTTTTGAAAAAGGGCAAACTTTTAGCATTCGAAAGTTGACTGTAGGTGTGGCCTCTGTTATCGTGGGACTGGCATTTTTTGCTTCTGGAACTGTGCGTGCAGACGAAACGTCTCCTACCACGACATCCAATTTAGATCAGCAAATGAAACAAGTAGCAGATATAGAAGAGACCAAGGCTGAACCAGTCAAAGAAGAAGGCCGTGTAGAAGTTGAAAAACAAGAAACACCTGTTGCAGATACCAACAGTGCTGACTTGCTCCCTGAAGACATTCAGGACCGTGCCTATCCAGACACACCTGTCAAAGAACTCGATACGACTACTATCGTTGACCAGAAAGCTAGTCCAAGAGTAGAAACTAAGAGCATTCTAAAGGACAAGGAAGAAGCTCCAAAAGAAGCTGAGAACGGAAACCGTGCCATCATTAACGGTGGACAAGACCTCAAACATATCAACTACGAGGGACAACCTGCTACTGCTGCTACTATGGTTTACAGCACTTACAATGCAGGAGAACAACGCTACCTCGTTTCAGGCTCAGGTATCTTCGTAGCACCTAACCTGATCCTTACCGTTGCTCATAACTTCCTAGAGGCCAATAAAGAAACTGGCGAGGGTCACATTCGTGGTGGAAAATCTGCCCAGTTCTACTATAACGTTGGTTCAAACAGCGAAAAGAAAAACTCACTGCCATCTTCTGGAACGACGGTTTTATTCAGAGAAAAGGACATCCATTTCTGGAACAAGAAAGAGTTTGGAAAAGGTTATAAGAACGACCTTGCTCTTGTAGAAGCTCCTATTCCTCTTCCGATTGCTAGTCCAAACAAAGCAGCAACCTTTGCGCCTTTAGCGGAACACAAAACGCATCAGCCGGGAGAAGCCATCAGTACGATTGGCTACCCAACTGACTCGAGCTCAAAAGAACTGAAACAACCTATCCTAGCTGGTCAGCTTTACAAGGCAGATGGGACCATCCGATCTGTTGAGTTCTATGATGATAAGGGAACGACTGGTATCACCTACAAAACCACTTCTGTATCTGGTTTGTCTGGTGGCGGGATTGTCGATAGCCAAGGAAAAGTTCTGGGGGTTCACCAACACGGAACCGTTGACAATGGTGTGGCTGAAAAGGATCGCTTTGGTGGCGGACTCGTCCTTTCACCTGAACAACTGAAATGGGTTAAGGACATGATTGCCAAGTATGGTGTGAAAGGCTGGTACCAGGGAGACAACGGAAATCGTTACTACTTTACTGATGAAGGACGTATGCTTCGGAATGAGAAAGCTGTTATCGGAAGCAACGAATATTCCTTTAATCAAGATGGTATCGCTACCTTGACCAAGGGAGTTGAATACGGCCGTGTAGTTATCCAACACGAAGACGAAGAAGGAAATCTTGTCAAAGATAACGATACTTTTATCGAACAGACAGCTGTTGATTCGCCATTTGACTATAATTTCAAAAAAGAAATTGAGAAGACGGACTTCTATCAGAAGAATAAAGACAAATACGAAATTGTATCCATTGATGGCGTAGCAGTCAATAAACAGCTAAAAGATACTTGGACTGAAGAGCACAATGTTGTCAGCAAAGCGCCTGCCGGTACACGTGTCATCAAGGTAGTCTATAAAGTCAACAAAGGCTCCTTCAAAGTTTACTACCGTCAAAAAGGAACCACTACTGAACTAGCGGAAGCGACAGTTGATAACAATGACGGCCAAGAGTATGACGTTTCCTTTGTCAACACCTTCCATGCAAAAGACATTGCTGGCTACCGTCCAGTCAAGGCTAGCCTGGAAGCAACTATCCAGCAAAAAGGGGTGAATGAGGTCGTCTTTGAATACGAGCCAGTCGCTGATACAGCTGATACAGCTAATCCAACGACACCGACTCCACCAGTGGCTCATCCAGAAGATAAAGAAACCGAAATTGGCAATCATGGACCTCTTCCAAGCAAGGCTCAACTCGATTACCACAAGGAAGAATTGGCAGCCTTCATCCACTACGGAATGAACACTTATACCAATTCTGAATGGGGAAATGGGAAAGAAGACCCCCGATACTTCAATCCAACCAACTTGGATACTGACCAGTGGATTCGCACTCTGAAGGAAACGGGCTTCAAACGAACCATTATGGTTGTTAAACACCACGACGGATTCGTTGCTTATCCATCTAAGTACACCAACCATACCGTAGCTGCTAGCCCATGGAAAGATGGAAAGGGGGACCTTCTCGAAGAAGTTTCCAAATCTGCTAGCAAGTACGACATGAACATGGGTGTTTACCTATCACCATGGGATGCCAACCATCCTAAATACCATGTTGCAACCGAAAAAGAATACAACCAATACTACCTCAACCAACTGAAAGAAATCCTTGGTAATCCAAAATACGGTAATAAAGGGAAATTTATCGAGGTTTGGATGGACGGTGCGCGTGGTAGCGGTGCCCAAAAAGTAACCTATACCTTTGATGAATGGTTCAAATACATCAAAGAAGCCGAAGGAGATATCGCCATCTTCTCTGCTCAACCGACAAGCGTTCGCTGGATCGGAAATGAACGGGGAATCGCAGGTGACCCTGTATGGCATAAAGTCAAAAGGGCCAACATCACAGACGATGTGAAAAACGAATACCTCAACCATGGTGATCCAGATGGTGATATGTACTCTGTAGGGGAAGCTGACGTTTCGATCCGTTCGGGCTGGTTCTACCATGACAATCAACAGCCGAAATCACTCAAAGAGTTGATGGATATCTACTTCAAGTCTGTTGGTCGTGGAACGCCACTCCTTCTCAATATTCCACCAAATAAAGAAGGAAAATTCGCAGATGCGGATGTGGCTCGCTTGAAGGAATTCAAAGCAACCCTAGACCAAATGTATGCCACTGACTTTGCCAGAGGTGCCACTGTAACAGCAAGTTCTACCCGTCAAAACCACCTTTACAAGGAAAGCCACCTCACAGACGGTAAAGATGACACCAGCTGGGCGCTCTCAAATGATGCCACAACTGGTAGCTTTACAGTCGATTTGGGGCAAAAGAGACGCTTTGACGTCGTTGAACTCAAGGAAGACATCGCCAAAGGTCAACGTATCTCAGGTTTCAAGATTGAAGTCGAAATCAACGGACGTTGGGTGACATACGGCGAAGGTTCGACCGTTGGTTACCGTCGCTTGGTTCAAGGCAAGCCTGTAGAAGCACAAAAAATCCGTGTAACCATCACCGGTGCTCAAGCAACCCCAATCTTAACCAACTTCTCAGTCTACAAGACACCAAGCAGCATTGAAAAGACAGATGGCTACCCTCTTGGACTTGAATACCACTCAAACACAACGGCAGATACAGCTGGAACAACTTGGTACAATGAATCTGAAGGGGTTCGTGGCACTTCTATGTGGACCAATCAAAAAGATGCCAAAGTTAGCTATACCTTCACAGGAACCAAGGCCTATGTCGTCTCTACAGTCGATCCAGGTCACGGAGAAATGTCCGTCTACGTTGATGGTCAAAAGGTTGCAGATGTTCAAACTAAGAATGCTAGCCGTAAACGTAGCCAAAAAGTCTTTGAGACAGGCGATTTAGCACCAGGCCAACACACTATTACTCTTGTAAATAAAACAGGCGAACCAATTGCTACAGAAGGGATCTACACCCTAAACAATGATAGCAAGGGAATGTTTGAACTCGAATCTACCAACTACGAAGTCGAAAAAGGAAAACCAGTCACTGTTAAGATTAAACGTGTTGGTGGAAGCAAGGGGGCTGCTACTGTTCGCTTCATCACAGAACCTGGAACTGGAGTTCACGGTAAAGTTTACCAAGATACAACTCAAGATGTGACCTTTAAAGATGGAGAAACAGAAAAGACTGTTACCATCCCAACGATTGACTTTACAGAACAAGCCGACTCTGTCTTTGACTTCAAAGCCAAGCTCACTTCTGTCACTGATGGTGCCTTGCTCGGTTTTGCTACCGATGCAACCATCCAAGTGATGAAAGCCGAATTGCTAATCAAGGATCAAACAAGTTATGATGACCAAGCTAGTCAGTTGGATTACAGTTCTGGCTGGCACCATGAAACTAATTCCGCAGATAAATACCAAAAGACGGAGTCTTGGGCTTCCTTTGGTCGCTTAACTGATGAACAAAAGAAAAAGACAACCGTAACAGCTTACTTCTACGGTACTGGACTTGATATCAAGGGCTATGTTGATCCAAATCATGGTATCTACAAGGTATTCCTCGACGGCAAAGAGGTTCCTTACCAAGAGGGCATGGGAAATGCTTCAACCATTGAGGGCAAGAAATACTTTAGCGGTCGTGCAGCCCAACGCCAAGGCAATCAAACTCTGGTTAGCCTAAAAGGTCTGGACGAAAACTTGCACGCAGTCACCCTTCAACTCGATCCTGATCGAAACGATTTGTCTCGAAATATTGGTATCCAGGTAGACCAATTCATCACTCGTGGCGAAGGTAGTGAACTCTACAGCAAGGCAGATATCATCCAGTCTATCTCTAAATGGAAAGATGATCTGTCCAACTTTGACCCAACAGGCTTGAAAAATACGGCTACTGCACGCCAAGCTTTCCAAGCAAATCTAGAAAAATTGAGAAACCAACTCAGTGCTGATGCAGTGGATGTTCAAGAAGTCATGTTGACGGTCAGCGCCCTACAAGATATCCTATCCAAGGATGAGAACTATCAAAGAGGCCAAGAGGAACCTAGTCCAGAGCAACCGGAACAGCCAGAAGAACCTGAGAAACCTGACCAGCCTGATCAACCAGCTGAACCAAAACAACCTGAAATTGAGTATGATAAGGCTATGGACAGCTTGACAAAAGCTATCGAGAAAAAAGTCGCTGAGCTTGGATCCAACAACGAAGCTAAGAAGAAATTAGTTGAAATTGCTGACCAAGCCATTGCTGCAATCCAAGAAGCTAAAACTCAGGAAGCAGTCAATAAAGCGCTAGAAACTGCTCTCGAACAAATCAACAAACTCGAAGCAGCGCAACCTGAGAAACCGGCGCAACCGGAAAATCCTGTTCAGCCTGAAAATCCGACTCAACCTGAGAATCCAGTTCAACCGGAAAAACCTGCTCAGCCTGAAAAGCCTGCTCAGCCTGAAAAACCAACTCAACCGGAAACTCCGGCTCAGCCTGAAAAGCCAGCGCAACCGGAAAAACCTGCTCAACCTGAGAAACCGGCGCAACCGGAAACTCCAGCTCAACCTGAGAAACCGGCGCAACCGGAAACTCCAGCTCAGCCTGAAAAGCCAGCTCAGCCTGAAAAACCGACTCAACCGGAAACTCCAGCTCAGCCTGAAAAACCGACTCAACCGGAAACTCCAGCTCAGCCTGAAAAACCTGATCAGCCTGAAAAGCCAGCTCAGCCTGAAAAACCAACTCAACCGGAAACTCCGGCTCAGCCTGAAAAGCCAGCGCAACCGGAAAAACCTGCTCAACCTGAGAAACCGGCGCAACCGGAAATTGAGTATGATAAAGCCATGGCTAGCTTGACTGAAGCTATCGAGAAAAAAGTCGGTGAGCTTGGTTCTAACAACGAAGCTAAGAAGAAATTAGTTGAAATTGCAGATCAAGCCATTGCTGCGATCCAAGAAGCTAAGACTCAGGAAGCAATCAATAAAGCGCTTGAAACTGCTCTCGAACAAATCAGCAAACTCGAAGCAACTAAGCCTGAGAAACCAGCTGATCCAGAAAAACCGGCTCAACCTGAAAAACCAATTACTTCTTCATCTCCTAAAGAAGGAGTTAAGGATCTTGTCTTTACACTTCCAAGTTTGGAAATCGTCAATAAGGCCGTTCCGTTCAAGACTATCCGTCGCGAAAATGCCCAATTAGACAAAGGAAAAGAGCAAGTTCTATCAGAAGGTAAGAACGGTCTCTTAGTCGAGTATGTTGAAGTAGACGGTGACAATCGCAAGGTTGTCCAAATGGAAACAACCCCAGCTCAAGATCGAGTGATTGAGGTAGGTAGCAAACAAAGCTCAGTTGGAACAGAAGCGCCACCAGTTGTGACTCTTCCTGAGTATGTTCTAGCAAGAGAGACTGAAAAACCTGCTCCAGTCGTAACAGACAACTCACCAGCAAAAGATGAAAAAGTTCCTGTTACAACTACCGCCAAACAAGAAAAGGAAAAGCAACTCCCAGCAACTGGGGAACAAGAAGCAACTACCTTCCTCTTCTTGGCAGCTATTACTTCAATCTTGTCTCTCCTTATCTTCCAAAAGAATTTCAAAGACTAAAAAATCTTTGATTGATTCTTTCTAATTATTTCAGTTCCCCCGTTGAGAAGACCATTTGGTCTTCTCTTTTTTTCACGATTAGCCTTGTGCGAAAGAATCCATAAAGGATCTCAAAATTTACAGGACAAACACTTCTCAAATCAATTGTTTTCCCTTAACGACCTATTGTTTCATTTCAGATGACAAGTCTCCCATCAATACTCCATACTTTATAGGCTAGAATACTAAAAAAATTCAAGAGCATACTTTATTATTTATTGAGAAATTGCAATAAAAAGTGCGTCAGGCAACCTCATTCAAGCTTAGCTGACCAACACACAATAATCATTTAGCAATCATTATTGTACAGGTCTTATCGCAAAAAGTCAAAGAGGTTGGAGTAGATGAACACAAAAATCCTTTGGAGTTATCTCACGAACTCGGCTTTTTGCCCCTCTTGACCGGATAACAAAGGGGAACTGCTGGCGCTAGTTGCGTCGGAAATTCTGACAGGTAAGATTGGTCCTGCTGGGATAAGTATAGGCGGTTTAATCGTGGCTATAGTGAAGTGAGATGACTACAATAACAGAGATTAGTCAAGTACAACTATAGGACGGTGATAACAACACTGAGTGTGCGACGATATGAGCACGCCCTAAACAGGACTTCCTGTTTAGAAGAGTAGAAAATAAGAAACCGAAGACAAACTACCTTTTGGATTCATCTTCGGTCTTTCCTTTAATAGAAGAAGTATAAGCTAACCAACATCAAAATAGCTCCAAGTGTTCCTAAAGCTAGGAATACGGTCGCTAACAATTTGTGACGACTAATAGAGTTGCTATCTGTTGCTGTCATATTCGTAATCGGATATTGACGGCGTACCACAAAATAGTGGTATAGCCCAACAATTCCACCTCGCCCAGCTGCAGATAGGCCCCATAACTCTGGGTGTTTCATCCCACGAATCTGAGCATCAAGTCTTATCATTCGATAAACTTGAACGCTAAAAAGAATAAAACCAACAGTCGTCAGAAGAGCACTACCACATAATAGATATAGATTCATTGACATAAGAAACACCTCCTAAATCCGTTTGATAACTTGATAAAGAGCGATTGACATTCCCAAAAGAAGAAATGCGATAGCACTTACCATCAAGTGCGGATAGTTTAAAATAGTAGCTATCATCATCAGGATGAATAACAAAGCAAGATAGATTCCTAGACCAATAATTAGCTTTTTATTGCTAGCAACAAAATTTGTTGATGTTTCTAGATGTTTAACCATAGCCTCATCTCCTTTCAACAGTTGGTCTAGAGTTAGATGATACAAATTACTCAGGGCAATAACGTTGATGATATCAGGATACGATTTCCCCGTTTCCCAATTAGAAATCGTCTGTCTAGAGACAAGGATACGCTCCGCCACTTCATCTTGTGTTAATTTTATTTTTACCCTAGCCTCTTTCAATTGTTGTCCTATTTTCATCTTGTCCTCCTTTTCTGTTCTCAGCTTATCATATTTTATAAGACTAGTCTATCAAATTTTTTTGATAAATAGGAAAAAGCTTGTCAAAACTCATTGACAAGCTACTTTTATCTCCTAGAGTTTCGGAAAGTCTTGCTATTGATAATAATATAGTGTTGCCTACTCAAAATATCCATAAATACTTCCTTGCTGAAGGATGTGAGATTTTGCTTTGCTAAGTACTCTTTTCTTTGTTGAAAAAGGGCTGATGTTTAACTTTTCATCTAAAGCATAAATAGAAAAGCGATATTTATGAGACGTACCCTTTGGTGGCTTTGGCCCTGCATAACGGTGTATACCATAGGCTATTCCTTGTAGGGCACCGTTTAAGTCTGTTACAACTTTTCCAGAAGCAATAGCGGCGGGGATATTATCCATTGCAGGGATATTCCAAATGACCCAATGCGTGAAATTTTTGATAGGATGGCTCACATCCTCCAAGGTGATAATTAAACTCTTTGCCTGTAGAGAAAGATTGTCGATTATAAATTTGGGGGAACTATCTCTCCCGCGCCCTGTATTTTCCAGCGGAAACCTTTCTCCATCCTTCATTCCTATACATCTGAATTCAAGTTGTCTTATCCCCATTTTATGTTCCTTTCATGATTTTTATACCTTTTACAGTCAGGAAGTTTTTATGAAATTACAAATCATATATAGTCTGATTTTCCCCTTTACACTATTATCATACCATTTTCTACTCTTTTAAGCAGGAATTATCTGTTTAGACGAGTAGAAAACACTAAAATAGATACAAATGATTGCCATTGTAAGCCATAAGGATTACAATAAGTAATGAAAGGTGGTGGCATTTATGGCAGCTGTACCAACTCAAATTCGGATTGATGAAACTGTAAAAGCCCAAGCAACTTCATTATTTAATGACTTGGGGATGGATATGTCTAGTGCGGTCAATATTTTTCTTCGCCAATGTTTATTGCGCGGTGGGTTTCCTTCCACGATTGAAGTCCCGAATTATAGCCAAAAGACCTTAGAAACTTTGGCAGAAGCTAAACAAATCTCTCGTGATGAAACAGTCGCTTCTTATGACAATCTAGCAGATTTAAAGAAGGCTCTGGAAGCTTAGATGTACCAAGTCGAGTTCACCTCTGCCTTTAAAAAGAGTTATAAACGGATTAAAAAGCGAGGCTTAGAGATGGCTCTCTTTAGATGAAGTGATTGAAAAACTCCATCTAGGATAGACACTAGAAGAAAAATACCGTGACCATGAACTCAAAAGAAACTTTGTTGGCTTTAGGGAATGCTACATCAAACCAGATTGACTCTTGATTTATCTGATTGAACAGGATATTTTGTAGCCGATACAGGCAGTCATGCGGATTTGTTTAAGATGTACAGATAGTTCAATTTGTATTTGTCCTTTAATTAATCCACCCATAAATAGTTCTCAGACAAGTTATAATAAATTAGGAAAATAAGAATAGAGGTAAATCATGAAGGAAAGTGAAGTCATCCTAAAACGACAATCAACTAGATTATTTTTTAAACACTGAAAAACCTGCTCCAGTCGTAACAGACAATTCACCAGCAAAAGATGAAAAAACTCCTGTTACAACTACAGTCAAAGAAGACAAGGAAAGACAACTTCCAGCAACTGGGGAACAAGAAGCAACTGCCTTCCTCTACTTGGCAGCCATTACTTCTATCTTGTCTCTCCTCATCTTCCAAAAGAATTTCAAAGACTAATAAATATCTTTGATTGATTCTTTTCTATTATTTCAGTTCCCCCGTAGAGAAGGCCATCTGGTCTTCTCTTTTTCCACGATTAACCTTGTGTGAAAAAATCCATAAAGGATCCCCAAATTTAATTGAACTTTTTATAAATTCACAGTACTGGAAGCCCATATTTTTCTAGCCTCCTACCTAAATAGTTTCTTCTAAAACTTACTCGAGCCATCTCCATTCACAGAATTCACTTTCATCACTTAGCAGGACAAACGCTTCTCAAATCAATTGTTATCCCTTAACGATCTATTATTTCATTTCAGATGACAAGTCTCCATCAATACTATGCTTTATAGGCTAGAATACTAGAAAATTCAAGAGCATACTTTATTATTTATTGAAAATATTATGCTACTATCAACTAATCTTATGTAAATTGATTCTTAATAACGTTTAAAAAGCGTCACTGATTTCTCAAGATAAAAAATAGTCCAGAACAAGTGTTCTGGACTATTTCCTTTCCAATTACTTCCTAAGAACTAACTGAAAATCAACTCTCGTCTAGAGATTATTTATTTTTACGGCTTACAAAGTACAATCCACCAGTCACTGCCATCAAAGCAAGTCCTGCAACTACTGCTACGTTAGATGCTTTTTCACCAGTGTTAGGAAGTTGAGGTTTTTGTCCTGGTTTTCCTGGTTCATTTGGTTTACCTGGTGTTGGTTTTTCTGGAGTATGTGTATTTGTAACGTTCATGCCATCTACTTCAGCTTGGTAATCTTTAGGAACATCAACTTCTTTAACAGTGTACTTGATTTCTTGACCATTTTCTTTATAACGATCAAGGCCTGTAAACTCATAAGCCCACTCGTTATCTGATAGAGCTGTTGCTTTTGTAACTTTTACTGTCTTATCAGTTTCGTTACCATCCGCAAGAAGTCTCACTGTGATAAATTCTGGACGTTTACCATCTTTGTTATTAGCATCATTCCAGATTTTCTTACCTTTTACAGTAGTTTTCTCTGGTGTATGTTTGTTGGTAACAGTGTACTTACCGTCTTTTTCTGAAGTAATTGTTGTTTCGTATGATGCAACAGCTACTTCTTTGACAGTGTACTTGATTTCTTGACCATTTTCATACTTAGGAAGTGCTTTTGATTCAAACTTCCAACCAGTTTTTTCTGAAACTTCAATTTCTTGAACAACTTTATCGCCATTAAGAATTTGAACTTTCACAGATTTCGTACGTTTGCCGTCTTGGTTATTGTTATCATCCCAAACTTTAGTTCCTGAAAGAACAACTGTTTCTGGTGTGTGAGTGTTTGTCACCACTTGACCAGTTACAGAGGCTTTATAGCCAGCTGGTACATCTACTTCATCGATAGAGTAAGTGATTTCTTTACCAGCTTCGTATTGTGGAAGATTTGTGAAGGATGCTACCCAAGTGTTAGCGTCGGTCTTATCATCAGCTGTCAAGGTTAATTTCTTACCTTCAACAGCTACTGGTTTAGATCCATCTACAGATTTGAAAAGTTGAACTGTTACGGACTTAGGACGTTTGCCGTCTTGGTCGTTCGCGTCGTTCCATACTTTTGTTACCTTGTAGTCGATTTCTTTTGGTGCATATTTGTTTGTGATGGTAAAGTCTGTAATAGTTGATTCGTATTCTGCTACGGCTTCTTCTGTTACAGTGTATTTGATTTCTTTACCAGCTTTATATTTTGCTAATTTCGTGAATTCGACAGTCCAAGTTCCATCTGTGGCTGCTTGAACTTCTTTCGAATCAACTTTCTGACCGTCTGCTAAAAGATTGATTGTAATCTTGGTTGGACGTTTGCCGTCTTGGTTGTTAGCGTCATCCCAGTTCTTAGTTGCTTTTACATCAACTGTTTCTGGAGAATAGCTATTTGTGATAGTGAATCCTGATGCAGCGTCACCAGTAACCTTAGAAGTGTAACCAGGAACAGTTACTTCTACTACTGTGTACTGGATAGGTGTGCCACCTTTATCAGCATCAAGGTCTGTGAAGCTTCCAGCCCAACCGTTTGCGGCATTGAGCTCAAGTGTCTTACCTGTATCTTGACCGTCTGCAAGCAATTTAACTGTGACAGACGCTGGACGTTTACCATCTTGGTTGTCCTTATCATCCCATGCTTTCTTCACAGAAACTGAAGTTTTCGCTGGAGTGTACTTGTTAGTGAAGACTAGGTCTTTTGCTTCTTTTGAAGCTGTTGCTTTCAATTCAGTTGCACTTACTTTTTCAACTGTTACTTCAACTTCTTGAACGGTCTTATCGTAAGTGATTCCTGCTTCAGAGCCAACAACTTCTGAGATAGTGTACTTGTGAGTTCCCACTTGGCTCTCATCATATGAGATTGGTGAGAAAGTAACACTTCCATCTGCGGCGTTTGTCACTGTTTCGACAACACTACCGTCTTCTTTCTTCAATTCAAAGCTGTATTTACCTGCTTCAAGGTCTTTACCTTCAAGAACTTTCTTAGCTCCAAGAGTCACACTTGTAGCTCCTGCTGGTGTGTACTTGTTAGTGAAGACTAGATCTTTTACTTCTTTTGAAGCCGTTGCTTTCAATTCAGTTGCACTTACTTTTTCAACTTTAACTTCAACTTCTTGAACTGTCTTATCATAAGTGATGCCTGTTTCAGATCCAGCAACTTCTGAGATGGTGTACTTGTGAGTTCCTACTTGGCTCTCATCATATGAGATTGGTGAGAAAGTCACTGTGCCGTCTGCGGCGTTTGTCACTGTTTCGACAACACTACCGTCTTCTTTCTTCAATTCGAAGCTGTATTTACCTGCTTCAAGGTCTTTACCTTCAAGAACTTTCTTAGCTCCAAGAGTCACACTTGTAGCTCCTGCTGGTGTGTATGTGTTCTCGAATGCTTTTTCACCGTCGTAAGTAACAGTTGCTTCAAGGACACCTTTACCATTATCCGCTACAGTTACTGTAGCTGTGATGGTTTTCGTATCGTACTGGATACCTGTAGCAGTACCCGCTTTTTCAGCAATCTTATAAGTATAAGTGCCTGCTTTGTCGAATTCCAATTCTGAGAACTTAACGTTTCCGTCTTTGTCATTCTTCACGGTTTCTTTCACATTACCGTCTTGGTCTGTCAAAGTGAACTCAAATTCGTCAGCTTTCAACTCACGACCAGTCAACTTCTTAGTCACTTCAAGAGCTACTTTTGCTTTTGAAGTTCCATAGCTGTTGTTGAATTCTTTGTCCGCTGGGTAAGTCACATTCGCATGAAGTTTTCCTTCGCCGTCATCTGTAACTTCTACTGTGACTTTGACTTCAAGATTATCGTAAGTCACACCGTCAATAGTTTGTCCAGCGTTTGTTTCAACAATGGTGTAGTTGTATGTGCCAGCTTTGGTATATTCGATTGGAGCGAATGTTACTTTACCGTCAGCAGTGTTCTTCACTTTTTGAAGTTCTGAACCATCTGCATCATTCTTCAAGACAAACTCAAATTCATCAGCTTTCAACTCACGACCTGTCAACTTCTTAGTCACTTCAAGAGCTGCTTTTGCTTTTGAGGTAGAGTATGTATTGGTAAAGATTACACTGCCATCGCTAGCGTCACTACTGTAGTCAACAACTGCAGTCAGATTTCCTTTGCCATCGTCAGTTACAGTTACTTTGGCTGTCACTGTCTTAGAATCGTAAGTGATACCCTTTTCAGTTGTGCCACCTTTCACTTCCTTGATAGTGTAAGTATAAGTGCCTGCTTCATCGAAGGTCAACTCTTTGAACTTAACTTTTCCATTGGCATCATTCTTCGCTGTTTCAACATTACCAACCTGGTCTGTCAAAGTGAACTCAAACTCATCAGCTTTCAACTCACGACCTGTCAACTTCTTAGTCACTTCAAGAGAAGCTGAAGTTGGTTTTACTGCATACTTATTGGTAACAGTCAATTCTGCTGTTTGTTCTGAGGTATAGCCATCAACTGTAGTAACTGGATTTCCATCTTTATCAACTTCTTTAACACTGTAGGTATATGTCACACCATTTTGATCAGTCGCAGGAAGGTCTGTCCATTCGACAGCACCGTCTGTCTTAGGTACTTCTTTTTGGTCAGCATCTGTAACTGCTTCTGCAGTACCACCCTCTAGAGTACGATACAATTTAAAGAAGAGACTTGGGCGAACACTATCCGTTCCACCAGTCCAGACTTTATTAGCAGTTACTTTTGTTTTTGGAACCTCATAAGTATTGGTCACTTGTGTCTTGTCTGCATTGTAAGAGACGACGTAGTTATGATCGTTAGATGCGACTTTCTCTCCTTCTTTCAAAGGAAGTTCAGTAGTATCTTGAAGCTCGCGAACAGAGTAGATTAATTTTGTTCCATCAACATCATACTTAGGAAGTTGGTTTTTCCACTTGTAAGTGTAAACACCATTGGATTCTGTCACTTCTGGAGTATAGCTACCAGAAACCGGTTTAGAGTCCTCAATAGTTTGTCCTTCTTTATGGACATACAAACCGAACTTAACTTTCTTATAATCTGCGGCTTTTCCACCTACCCAAGTCTTAGTAGCTTCAAAGTCAACTGTCTCACGTTTGTTAGAGATATTTAAAGGAACACCCTCTTTTTTCATCTCTACTTCAAACTCTTGACTATTTGCAACATAACCTGACTTGGGTGCCTTTTCTTTTACAATGTATTGACCATCTGAGAGAACTGGAGAAAGGGCGACACCATGTTCATCTGTCGTGATTTCAGCAACTTTCGTTCTATCACTCTTCTTAAGAATTTCAAAGACAACACCACTTAACTTCACAGTAGCATCCGCTTCATCATACTTGGTGATTTTGATTTTACCAGCAAGATCCGCTGTAACAGTTGCACCAGCTCCTTTAACGGATTTGATACTTGCCTCCATAGTAGTGCTACCAGTGTCTTTTCCATCCCATGATTTCCAACTTTTCTGAGGGACGCCATCATAAGTTATCCCTGCACTGTTAACGACTTCAGTTCCATCTGCAGGAGTAGTTGTATTATACTCTAAACGTAAAGTTTTGGTTCCTGTATTGGTTGGCAATAGAAGTTCAAATGAAGTCCCACCATTTTTTAGGGTTAACAGTGCCGTATCATCTGGATTTGCTTGATAAACTGTCGGATCCGTTGTAACTTTATATTCGTGACCATAGGAAACAACATCTGCGCTACTTGTATTCTGTGTCTTGTATTCCACCTCAAAGAATCTAAAACTATCTACAAGATAAGTTGCTAGAGATCCCTTACTGGTGTCAATGCTATCATTGATCTTGACAACTTTTCCAGTTAAATCTTCGCCAGCACGATTGATTCGCATCCACCAGGCTAGATGGTCCGTATCAGAAGTTGTCCATCCACCCTTATAACCAATTTCGCCTTCAACTGGCACATCTTGGCTATCACTACCAAATGGTTTAAAGGTTATTGTTTGTTCTTTATCTCCAGGTAAGCGATACGTGACTTTATTCACTTCTCCAGTTGTTTTTAGTATTGAAGTAGCATTAAATGTCCCTCTAATATTTTGCTTACTTTCAACTTTTTCATTAAATGTAAAGGTTATTGTCTTCGTAGCACTATCTGCTATGACTTGCCCCAGGACCTCTCCGCTCACACTATCCTTTAATTCAAATGTTGCGTCAACTAAATCTAGACCATCTGGAGCTTTTACGGTGAAATAATCACCATTCTTTATTTCCCCTGCAGATAGATTAGAAAAGCTATACTCTCCATAATAGAGAGCTCGTACCTCTTTTTGTCCCTTAGCATGCCAAAAAGTTTCGTTAGCTACACCAGACCCCGAACTTCGTATTTCAACATTTGACAATGTGACCTTATCTGTCAAATCTTGCGCCTGTACTGGATTTGATAGAGCCATCGAGCCAAACAAGACTAGAAGTGGCGTAAAAATATAGAGCCACAATTTTTTTAATTTCATGATTTTTCCTTTCTAAATAATTAAAATGAATTGAACAGTGTATTATCTCCCTTAATAAACAACACCCCCTTTTAATCGTAAGATTTATTGATACAATATCTGCATAATTTATGCAAAACGATGCAATTACGATATTAATTTTGTTCAAGAGCTATTTTTAATCTTTAGCAGGAGTATCATTACTCTTGGTCAGATGGAAATATAGCAAAATGTCATTTCTATTATACGATAATTACTGATTATAGTCTAGTAATTTGCATAAATTAATAAACTAGTTTCCACGTGGAGAGTTCAATATAAAGTATTCAGAATAACTAAAATCGTCTTACAATGAAATACGTACCATATTAGCTTTATCAACCGCCTTTACTTATTATTCATTATCTCTCCTCTGAAATATGAATCAAATAAATAATATGTAATAAATCAATCACTTTAAAAGCAAAGAAAGATTATATTATCATTAATCTTTCTAATAAACCGCCAAAACATTTCCAAATAAACACAGATCTTACTTTAAAAGAGAAACCTCATATACTAAAACTATGATTGTGGATACCCATTTACTGAAAGCAATCAGACCTAATATTAAAAATATAAGACCATTTGAGGAATCCAGTAGATACTATTAGTCTAAAAATATCTCTCACGAATTTGTAAATCTCTTGGATTATATAGAGTAAAAAAACCCAATTTGTAAAATTAAGCTAGAAAAAAAGCATCCCGTATTTATGATACGAAATGCTTTCAATAAGTTTAAATAAGTTTTAACGTTTACTAAATTGTGATGCTTTACGAGCTTTCTTAAGACATGGTTTGAAAAGTATGAGTTCCAGTTTGATTAAAAACAGCGCAACATCAGGTCTTTTCAGAACGATATCTACTGATGAATTTCATAAAACATGAATCAATTGATTCTAAATAGGGGAATCTCTTCATTCAGAACCTTCATGCACACCATAACCCTACTTATACTAATAAAGTTTGGAGTATTGGAATAACAATGATAAAGAGCACTGTACTGAGAGTCACCACATTCGTCGAAAACTCAACATCTCCTTTTCCTTGATTTGCAAGGATTGGGAGAACAGCTAGAGCTGGTGTAGCAGACTGAATCATATAGGTCTTAAATTCTGCTGTTGCCATATTTGGAGCGAAGAACTTCAATACAAGGACCATGATCAGAGGAGCTAGGATAAAGCGTCCAACCAAAGTGACAATTGTATCTTTGTCAAAACGAATAGACTTAAGACCAACCTTAGCCAGAACAATACCGATATAGACAAGAGATAGTGGCGTTGTTAAACTACCAATATAAGTCAAGGTACTTTCTGCAAAACTTGGAACAGGAAGACGGAGCACTAAAAATACGAGGGCTACGAGAAATCCCAATAAAGGAGCCGGGAAGAGCTTCTTCCAATTAAATTTTTGTGCTTGCTTTGAAGCCCCTTCTTTACTATCCGAGGTCATTAGATAGACACCTAATGTCCAAGTAGATACCGTATTTGTAATATAATACACCAAGAAGTAGGGAAGGGCTTGATCTCCAAACAGAGCTATGTTTAAAGGCAAACCAATAAAAATGGTATTGGCATTAACAAAGGTATTAATCATGGTTCCTCGACGGCCTAGGCGCACTCTAAAAAGTTTCACCGCTATAAAGGCCATTAGGTAACCGAGAATGAAGGCGATAAATGTATAGAATAAACCGCCAGACAAGCTAATCAATTTATCTAACGTTAAATATTTAAGAACAGAGGTAAAAATTGCCACTGGCATGGCCACATTCATAATGAGTTTAGATAAATCATTTCCAAAACTCTCTTGAAACCAACCACGGACTTGCAAGAAGTAACCTAAAATGATAATGACGATAATAGGTACAATACTCTGAATTGAAGTTAAAAAGATATCCATAGTCTCCCTTTCTATATGATCTAGCATATATTAGGAGGTGTACGAAGCATCCAGTCACACTCGTACACCCCATTTCCATTTACTTATTTATAGGTTGGATACCATTTCAAATCACGAACTGCTTTAGCCATATCAGTTTCTTTAGCACGTGCAAGACCTTGTTCTTGCGCTTTTTTAGCGACTGCTTCTGCTACTTTAATAGAAACATCTGCTACATACTTGAATGGTGGTAAGACAGGTGCTCCTGGTTGACCTGGATTAACAATACCACTCAATGAATGAGCTGCTGCTCCAATCATTTCATCTGTCAAAAGACTTGCTTCAGAAGCCAGCATACCTAGACCAAGACCTGGGTAAATCAAGGCATTATTGGCTTGACCAATCACATAGTCTACACCTTTATAAGAAACCGTATCAGCAGGAATTCCTGTTGCGACAAAAGCCTTACCATCTGACCATTCAATCAAATCTTTGGCACTAGCTTCGGCTAGCTTGGTTGGATTTGATAATGGGAAAATCATTGGACATTCTGCGTTTTCACACATAGCTTCTACAATTTCTTTAGTGAAGGTATTTGGCTGAGTTGAAGTTCCTACTAAAATAGTTGGCTTCACAGTCTTTACTACTTCAAGCAGATCAGTCAACTTGTCTGCGTTGCTAAAGTCAGCACGTTTCTTAGCAAACGGTTTTTGTTCAGGAGTTAGGTCATCCATGTCATCAAATAGAAGACCTTGTTTATCAACCATAAAGAAACGTTTATAGGCTTCTTCTTCAGAAAGGCCTTCACTGACCATTTCACGAAGCACACGAGAAGCAATTCCCGCACCAGCAGTCCCTCCTCCATAACATAGATAAACTTGATCAGTTAATTTTTCACCACTAATATCTAGCGAACCAAAGATACCACCTAAAGTCACAATACCAGTCCCTTGGATATCATCATTAAAGGTTGGGATTTGTTTCCGATATTTTTCAAGAATATTAGCAGCATTTAAGCGACCGAAATCTTCCCAGTGGAGGTAGAGTTTAGGAAAGAGACGTTCTGCTGTTTGAACAAATTGGTCAATGAAGTCGTAGTAACGATCTCCGCGGATCCGTTCGTGACGATTTCCTAAGTAATTAGGATTGTTACGAAGTTCTTCACGGTTAGTCCCTGCATCAATGACTAAAGGAAGAACCATAGAAGGATCGATTCCAGCAGCACCAGTATAGACCATCAATTTCCCAACAGAAATATCGACACCATTTGTTCCCCAGTCACCGATTCCAAGGATTCCTTCTGCATCTGTTACTACAATGAGACGAATCTCACGGTCCCCAGCTGCATTTTTCAAAGTGGCTTCAATGTTTTCAGGATGATTAATATCAAGATATCCCGCATATTGTGGATCTACAAAGAGATCACTATACCCCTCAATTGTATCAGCAATGGTCGGGTCATATACAATTGGATTGAATTCTTCCAAATGTTGAGAAAAGAGGTAGTAGAAAAGAGTCCGGTTGGTATTAAAAATTTCCATTAGGAAAAGACGTTTTTCTAAATCATTGGCTTTTATTTCCATTTGTGCATAAGTTTGCGCCGCTTGTTCTTCAATCGTTTGAACGTAAGGTGGCAATAACCCAATAAGGCCTAGTTCCTTTCGCTCCTCTAAGGTAAAGGCAGTTCCCTTATTAAGGAAAGGATTGTTTAAAATATCATGTGCAGTCATAGTGCAACCTCCTTTTTTACTAATATTATACCACAAAAATGGATTGTTTATAAAACTCTGTTGCTTAAAAAATACAATTGTTAAGGTATATGTTATAATGAGTCTACGAGAAAATTTATAATAAGCCTTTTGATACTTAAAACACTATTATTGATGACACTTTAAGTTGTTTTATAAATTTCTGAACTCATCAAACCCTCGACAATTACTCTTTACTAAAAGTTTCGAGTATAACAAAATAATTATACAAATTGGTAATCCTAATTAAAATAAATATCCTTTAAGTTTGCTATAGAGTACTTTGTGTTTTTTAAGGTGTTTTTTTGTCATACAAAACTTGTATTCTATTTATATGACAACTAAAAACTATTTACAACAATATATTTCCCAAAAAGTGAAATATTTTCGTACAAAAAACAAAATGAGCCAGGAAGAACTTTCTGAACAGGCGGGACTTGGTCTTAAGTATATCAATCAACTAGAAAACCAAAGTGTGAATCTGACCATTCACAGTCTAGAAAAAGTGATTGATGCCTTACAGATGACCCCAGAGGAGTTTTTCAATTTTAGTAGCCTTGAATCCACCTCTGATAAGACTGAAAATCTTTCACTAAAGAGATTGAACATGAAGATTAAACAACTTCCTGTTGATAAACGTGAAAAGATGTTAAGCATTTTCGAAAGTATCTTAGATAACCTCTGATATCCCTGACTCACATACATTATAACTGGTAAAAAAACGTATAGTCAAACGAAGTGATACGGATAAATATTATTTATCTGGTTATTTCCCTAGATGTTGAAAGTGAGCCTTTATGAACTTAAAAGACCTACAGTATTTTTATGATCTCTGCCAAGTCCAATCCTATACAGATGTAGCAAAACAGCACAAAGTTAGCCAACCTTCTATTTCTTATGCCATCAAGCGATTAGAGGAGGCCTTTAATTGTAAGTTGATTCACCACGATCCCTCACACCGATCCTTCAAACTGACTCATCAAGGAGAAATCCTTCTGAAACACACAGAACTGATCTTACCTGAGGTCATTTCTGCTCACAAAGAAATAAATCGTTCTTTGGCTCATTACTCTACTGTAGGATTTCCTCCTATTATCATACAGTATCTCTTTGCTTCTCTAAATGAAGAAAAAGAATTTGACTTTTTAAAAAAAATACGTCCCATCCGCGGTGGCTCCGTGGAGTTATTAAACCTTCTCTTCAAGGGAGACCTTGATGCAAGCTTACTCGGTTTGATTGAACCACTCAATCATCCTTCGATAGAGACGCATGAACTATTTCATAAAGAACTGTATGTCGTTTTATCTAAGAACCATCCTCTTGCTACTGCTTCTTCCCTCACTTTTCAAGATTTAGTAGATCAATCCTTTATCCTTTTAGACGAACATTTTGTTCACTTGAAAGCTTTTGAACTTCTTAATCAGAAGTATCAAAACAGGGCAGAAATATTCTTCAAGAGTGACGACATTGTCATTCTTAAAGAACTTTTAAAGAAAGGGATTGGCGTTAGTTTACTAGCTGATATCGCACTCTCTGATGAAGATGATGATTTAATAAAAATCCCTCTAATACCGGAGGACCAGATCACATTTACAGTTTATTACGCTCACCTTAAATCAGCTACACTGTCATCAGAAGTAGAGGATTTATTTAATTTTATTAAACTATACAAACCAAAAGAACTTGGTTCTTTGTCAACTGTAGTAGGTTGAAGAAAAGCTAAGCTCGAGAAAGGACGAAATTCGTCCTTTCTTTTTTGATGTTTAGGGCGATAAAAACGCTTATCACTCAATTTACGGCTATCTTGTTCAATGAGTTTCCAGTAGCGCTTAATAGCCTTGTATTCAAAAGATTTTCGTTCAAACTGATTCATGATTTGAACACGCACACGACTCATAGCACGGTCTAAGTGTTGGAGTAAAACAGTCCAGTGGACTGTTTTAGCCTGAGTTCAGAAATATAATAACGAAGGGTGAAAGCGATCTAGAACGATTTTAGCGTTTGGAAAAAGTTGTCTAGCTAAGTCATAATAAGGACTAAACATATCCATAGTAATGATTTTCACCTGACAACGAACGGATCTATTGTAGCGCAGAAAGTGATTTCGGATGACAGCTTGTGTTCTTCCCTCAAGAACAGTGATGATATCGAGCTTATCAAAATCTTGTGCAATGAAACTCATCTTCATCTCCCGATTTAAACAGTCACTTCCCTGACTGTTTCAACATCCCAGAACATAATCTTTGGTAGACGAGAAAAATCAGGCTTAAACCGGAAGTCATTGAGCTTGCGAATGACGGTTGAAGTTGAAATGGCTAGCTGATGAGCAATATCAGTCATAGAAGTCTTTTGAGCAATCTTTTGGTTGATGATACGAGGGATTTGGTGATTCTTCTTGACGATAGAAGTCTCAGCGACCATCATTTTCGAACAATGATAGCACTTAAAACGACGCTTTCTAAGAAGAATTCTAGTAGGCATATCAATCGTTTCAAGGTAAGGAATCTTAGAAAGTTTTTGAAAGTCATATTTCTTCATTTGCTTTCTGCAATCAGGACAAGATGGAGCCTCATAGTCCAGTTTAGCGATGATTTCCTTGTGTGTATCCATATTGATGATATCTACAATCTTGATGTTTGGATCTTTGATATCAAGCAGTTTTGTGATAAAATGTAATGGTTCCATATGATTCTTTCTAATGAGTTGTTTAGTCGCTTTTCATTATAGGTCTTATAGGACTTTTTTTATACAATAGAATAGGCTCTATAATATCCATAGGGGATTTACCCACTACAAATATTATAGAGCCTAAAAAGTAAGCCACCGGCTTACTTTTAATCAAATAGTCGGTGCCTTATTTCCTCTAGAGCCATAATGATAAATGGACAGACGAGCAAATAGAGCCAATCATCAAAACCAATCGGAGCTGTATTAAAGAGAGTGTGGAAAAGAGGTACATAGGACAGGATAATAAAGAGAATGATTTCTAAGATAATACCCAGACTAATAATCTTATTTGCAAATGGTTTGATTTTGAAAATAGATCCTCTACCTTTGCGACTATTCATAGCCATACCAATCTGCGTGAAGATGATAGCTCCCAAAGTCATGGTTGTTGCCTCTCGATAAAGAGGTCCTGAACTAGCTAGATGATTCAGATGTCCTTGATTAACCCAATAATTAAGGAAGAAGGCACCCATAGCCAAAACAGACTCAATCATACCATACCAAGCAAAGGCTTTTAATAATAATTGCCGATTTAACAAACGATCTGATAGGCGTCTTGGTGGCCTGTCCATAATGCCTTCTTCTGGTGGCTCAACCCCCAGTCCCAAAGCGGGCATCATATCTGTTCCAAGGTCAATCGCTAGGATTTGCATAACTGTTAAGGGAAGAGGAATGCGCCCCAAAGAGAACAAGAAGAAGGCAGATGGTACAGCTTCCGGTGTATTGGAATTAAAAATATAGGTCAGGAATTTTTGAATATTTCGATAAACGGCACGTCCCTCTTCAACAGCATGGACAATAGAAGCAAAGTGATCATCCGTTAAAATCATATCGGCAGATTCCTTGGCGACGTCAGTTCCAGATATTCCCATAGCTACCCCGATATCAGCCTTTTTCAGAGCAGGGGCATCATTTACTCCATCACCAGTAACAGCAACAACTTCACCAAGTTCCTGAAGTGCATTGACTACACGATATTTTTGTTCAGGGGCTACACGGGCAAAAACAATCTCACCTTTAAGCGCTTCTTTAAGCTGATCGTCATCCATGTCAGCTAGTTCAAGTCCTGAAACAACACGCGCATCATCACCCTGCACAATTCCGATTTTCTTGGCAATACTAAGAGCCGTCAAGCCATAGTCACCTGTAACCATGATAATGCGAATACTGGCACGGTGACATTGCTCAATTGCTTCACGTACACCTTGACGTGGAGGGTCACTCATGGCAACAAGTCCCACAAAGACCATATCTTCTTCGAGGGTCCGCATATCCCACTTGTCTTCTCTAATATCTTCGCTTTCCAAAGGACGATAAGCAACAGCTAAAACACGTAAGCCGTCACGAGCAAATTGATCGTTAGCAGCAAGAATTGCTTGACGTTCTGTAGCAGTCATAGATTTGATTGCTCCTTGACCATCATAATAGTCTGAGCAAAGTTCCATCACTTCTTTAGGCGCACCCTTAGTGATGGAAATATGGTGACTGCCATCTAGACCTTTTTCGAAACTATGTACCGTTGTCATTCGTTTACGATCAGAATCAAAGGGAATTTCTTTGATACGAGGAGCCCAAGCGTGATTTTCATTTAAATTAATCCCTGCTTTTTCGGCTAAAACATTAAGACAAGCCTCAGTCGGATCACCTAAAATCGTATAATTAGGATTATCAGCACTAGGTTCCACAACCTGTGCATTACTAGCCAAATGAGAAAAGCGAACCAAACGATTCACGAGGTCATTCTCCTTCAGAGAAACAGGGTGGTCATCCTTCTCAATATGCCCTTCTGGTGCATAACCTAGTCCAGTTACCTCATAATTACCTGACAAGGTCCATAAATGATTAACTGTCATGGCGTTTTGAGTTAGGGTCCCTGTTTTATCTGAGCAAATAACAGAGGTCGCTCCAAGAGTCTCAACCGAAGACAACTTCTTAACCAAAGCATGATCCTTAGCCATGCGCTGAACGGCCATGGCTAGAGATAGGGTAACCGTGGGAAGAAGCCCCTCAGGAATAAAGGCAACAATCATACCCAGGGCAAAGATAAAGGCTTGAGACAAAGGTTGGTGAACAAATAGGGTTGCTGCAACCATAAAGAAGAGACCAACAGAGACTGCAATTACTGAAATTTGCTTGGTCAAATGGTCTAGTTCCTTTTGCAGTGGGCTCTTTTCCTGAGCTAGGTTTTGCGTCAAATCTGCAATTTGTCCAAACTCAGTTTCCATACCGATAGCAGATACTATAAAATGTCCTGACCCAGAGGAAACTGTGGTCCCTGCAAACACCATATTGTCATATTCCAATTCAGTCTTATCAGGAGTCAAATCTGCTTGGTCTGACTTGTAAATAGGGTTAGATTCACCAGTAAGAGCAGACTGATTAACCCGCAAATCTGTCACGGCAATCAAGCGTCCATCTGCAGAAATACGGTCTCCTTCTTCAATGAAAACCAAGTCCCCTGGCACCAAGTCCTGTGCAAGGATTTTATCTTCCTTCCCATCCCGAAGAACCCGTGTGTAAGATGGAAGAAGCTTATTAAGGGCTGCCGTAGCCTGACTTGCTCTATATTCTTGAATAAAACTAAAGAGACCATTAATAATGTTGACCAACCAGATAGCAATCCCCAACTCTAGACTATGAGAAAGCATAGCGATAAAGCCACCAACCCACAATAAGAGGGCCATGAGACTGGTAAAATGTCTGACAAAAGTCAACCAAATAGGTTCTTGTTTACTCTCCTTTAATTGATTAGGCCCGTAAGTCGCCTGCCTTTTCTGGACTTCTTGTGAGTTTAAGCCTTGAGGACTTGTTTGCAACACCTGATAAACCTGATCAGGGGCACAGGTCCCTAATTTATCACCTTTCTGACTAGAATTATTCATAATCCTTTCCTCGATTCTAAATCATTAAAACAATTTTATATTTTCACCCCTATTTTACTCCTTTTTCAGAAAAGGTAAAAGAAAAAGGCTCTATAATTTCTGTAGTGGGTAAAGCCACCATAGGAATTATGGAGCCGAGAACTTTAGCTTGCATACCCAATAGCTAAAGTTCTTTTGGTAGTGTAAAATAAGTCGTGTAAACACAAACAGGAAGAAATCCGTTATAGTAGAGTTACGAAACATTACTGGAACGGGGTTTATTCCTATGACACAGTTTACTACAAAACTACTTAACTTCTTAGCCCAAAAGCAAGATATTGATGAATTTTTTCGTTCATTCCTTGAAACAGTTATGAACGATCTGCTTCAAGCAGAGTTATTAGCCTTTTTAGGGTATGAGCCTTACGATAAAGCTAATTATTTTAAAGCCAACAGTCGTAACGGAACGTATTAACAGAAATTCAAGGTTCAAATATTTGGGGTGAACAGAAAAAGCACCCATGAGGTAAACTCTTGAGTGCTTTGAAACGTTGATATAATCGTGTTGATTAACGTTTTGAGAATTGTGATGCTTTACGGGCTTTCTTAAGACCTAGTTGGAGCACCACTTATTTCATCTAATTTCAAAGTGTTTTAAAATCAACGTTTTCATAAGTTTTTAAAAAATAAAATTTCAACTAATTTTAATCAATTTCATCAAAATAAGGTAAACTTTCATCAAAAATAAGCAAAAATCGAACCAGAATATCAAAAGTTTCCCTTATATAAAACTTTTACATATATACTAATTTGTTTCCATTCATTAGAAAAGAGAGCCACTGCTCTCTTTCTTTTTATCTATTATATTTTCGTTTTCCTGCTAAAGCAAATAGTCCAAAACTTGCTCCAAGCAAGGCTAAAAGTCCTGAATCCTTTGTTCCTGTATTTGGAAGTTGTTTCTTAGGTTCTGATTTTGCATTTGTAACTTGTGCAGGAGCTTGATAAGTTTTATCATGTTTAGTTCCTACGGTTACTTTTTCTGCTTTGTAATCAACCACATTCCCTTTAGTATCTACTACTGGTACTGGTTTATAGCCCACTTTTTCAAGCTCTTTACGTTTGGCTTCAGCAAGAGCTACCAAGCGTTTTGTTTCGGCTTCTTCATATTTAGCTTTGGCAGTTTCATAAGCAGTTTTCGCTTCAAGCGCTTTGGCACTTTTAACCTCGAAGTCTGCTTTAGCTTCGTTTTGTGCTTTGTAAGCCTCTTTAAGCTCAGTTTCAGCTTTTTCAAGTTCTGCTTTCGCAACGTTCAAGCGAGCTTTTGCACCTTTAAGGTCTGCAAGTTCTTTCTCAGCTTGTTTAACTTGGTCTTTAGCATCTTGAAGTGCTTTCTTAGCAGTAGATACCGCTTGGGCTTTGTTTGTAGCAGTTGCTTCAAGTTCAGCCATCTTAGTTTCTTCAGCTTTAAGCGCTTCTTGTGCAAGTTTGAGAGCTTTCTCAGCATCTTTAAGAGTAGCTTGTGCTTGTGTCAGAGTTTCCTCTTTAGTAGCTTTTGAAGCAGTCAAGTTATTGACAAGGGCATTTGCGTTGGCAAGCGTAACCACTGCTTTATCGTGACGGTCTTTCGCTTCATCAAAAGCCTTTTGTGCGTTTGCTAGTGGGTTTTCCCCATTGTTCAAAGCAGATAAGTTAGCTTTTGCGTTTTGAAGAGCAGTTTGGGCATCTGACTCTGCTTTTGTGGTTGCTTCAAGTTTGTCTTGAGCGTCTTTACGAGCAGTCATAGCATCAGCTAGAGTTTGACGAGCTTTGGCAATTTCTTGCTCTTTGTTTGTGTTGCTAAGTGGGTTTGCAATAGGAGTTTTATCCCATTTTGAACCGTCTACGTTAGTGGTACGGATGCTTGTGAGGAAGTGAGTTGTGTAAAACTCGTCCGTTTTACTTTGTGCTACACCACCAAAGTAGACAGTTTCATTTGCGTAGTCGAATTGGAGGATACCCTGTGTGTGGAGGTAGTCGTTCTTGTGAGAAACAAGTTCAATGAGGTCATCGTACAATTTCTCTTTCATTTCTCCAATAGTTTTACGGAACACACCATCTGCATCATCAAAGTCGTGGTAAACATAAGTTGTAACTGCATTTTCGTAAGGTTGTAAACCTTTCTCAGCGTTCTCTTGGTTTTCTTCTTCTGTGTAGGTACTATTCAAACCGTACTCTTTAGCAACTTTGTAAACACCTTTAGCGTAGTGACCTGCACCACCTTTAGCACGGTATTCATCTTTCATTGCTTTAGAGAAGTTTGCTTTTACATACTCTTTAGCAATTTTGTTGGCAAACTCAAGAGAAGTTTTTGAAAGAACCACATCTGGAAGTCCAAGTTGACGACGCATTTGGTTGATAAGGTCTGCGACAAAGTAGTTCAACTCGTCTGTAACTTCTTTTGGAAGATTATTGATGTCGTAGCGAGTTTTGTCTGCTAGGTCTTTTGCGGATTGGGTGTACTTGTTGAGGGTGCGGTTTTGGAGTTGGGAATTTACAATTTTGTTATAGAGTTCTAAGGTCTTAGCACTTTGCTCTTCGGATGTGAGAGTAGTTCCGTTACGCAACTCTTCAGTATAAGCTATATTCTCTTTCACATCCTTGATAAAGTCTGGGGCAAGAGTGATGGTTGCTTTAGTATCCTTTTGAAGTTCATTGAGAGTGGATACCGCTTGGTTGTAGGTAGCAGTTGCTTTATCCGCATTTGTTTTTGCAGTTTCTTTCTCTTGAGATTTTGTTTCAAGATTTGCTTGTGCAGTTTTAACCGTTTGTTCTGCTTGTTCTACTTGTGTAGCATGGTCTTGACTTTGTGCTTTGGCACTATCAAGAGCCTTTTGCGCATCTGCTTGAGCTTGTTTGCTTGTAGCTTCTTCTTTGATTGCTTTGTCTTGCGCTTCTTTAGCTTCTGCAAGACCTTCACCTTTCAAAGCGTCCTCAGCGTTTTTCACTTCTGCTTTAGCATCCACTACACCAGTTTCAGCTTGGGTTACTTCTGCTTGTTTTGTACCAACCGTTTTGCCTTGAACAGCGACATTACGGTCTGCATCGTCTTTCTCAGCTTGAGCAGAAGATACCGCTTGTTCTTTGGTAGGAACGTTTGCTTTAGCAGTTTCCACTTTCTTCTCTGCACCTTGGATAGCTTCAGGTGTTGCTTTCTCAGCAGTCTTTTGAGCATCTGCTTGAGCTTGTTTCAAGTCTGTGACTTTCTTTTCTGCTTTATCAGATTTGTCATTGGCTTGATCCAAGACTTCTTTAGCTTTGTCTGCATCTGCTTGTGTTTGTTTAGCAGTAGCACCAAGTTCAGCGACATCTTCCTTAGTAGGAGTTTTCACTTCCACTTTCTTAGGCGCTTCTTTCTCTACCAAAGCTGGTTCGGTTTTAGCAGTTGTAGGCAATGGTTGTTTTACTTCACTAGCGTGAGCAGTTCCGATTGTTCCGACAAGTCCAGTTGCTGCGATTGCAGAAATAACCGCACCCGTATACATTTTTTTAGCAGTACTATGACTATTTTCTGTAGTTCTTGACATTTATAAACTCCTTTTGTACAATGCCCTGTGCATTTTATTAAAATATAGTACTATTTTACCATACTTTTCTTGTTTTTGGATAGTTTATTATACTTATTTTTAGAGAAAACAGATAGTAAAATGGTAGATAACATGGAATACAATAAATTACAAAAGCATATCGCATTTCGCATACGTGAGTGCAGAAAAGCACAGGGATTAAGTCAAGAAAAATTATCTGAAATCGCTGGGCTGGGTGTTAAAGCGATTCAAAATATAGAGAACATGAAGTATGATTTTAAGATAAAAACTCTTGAATCCGTAATCAAAGCCCTAAATCTAACGGTCGAGGAGTTCTTCAACCTACAATCATTTGAATCAGATCGAGAAGATTCTTCAGAAGTACTTTTTGAAAACTTAACAAAATTACCCAAAGACAAGCAAGGAAAAATTATATCTTCATTTAATGAGATTGTAAAAAATATAAAATAGAAAATCATTTTATAAATATCAACAAAAAATTCCTCCACAAGATAATATTGTGGAGGAATTTTTATCAAAACACTAATAGATACTTCTTATTTACATAAAATTAGCATTATTTATTAAATAAGTCCAAAATAATAATCAGATAATCATTTATATTTGAGTAATTAGTTTTTTATTAATCATAAATAGATATTATCATAATGGTCAGCTTCTTTAATTCTATCAAAAAAGTTTTTACTATTTTGATTTACTAACTTCTCATAAGTTCCTAAAACTTTAAAATGATTATAATCTTTTTCAAGTTTTGATAGAGATTTAACCTTAATTTTAATAGTTCTATCTTTAATAGTTACATTTACATTATAAAAGTAATTAATTATATGAAACCATTGATTATATTCAACATCCACCAATGCTTTACGATCCTTCGATATACTTTTACCTTTTCTTATAGTATTATTACTAAACTTGGGTAACTGACGAAATTCTAAATTTATATTTTTATTTGACTTATAAATTAAATTTATACAAATTTTTTGTTTAACAATAGCAACATTACTAGATATGCTAGTTTTTTTAATTGTTTGTATCACTTCTTTAGATACTTTTTTCTTGCCTTTTCCATCTAAAACAAACTTTTTATCTTTAAATACATTCTTTCTAGGCAGTTCAGTTTTCAAATACTTACTATTACTATTTGGGGATTTGCAATAAAGTCTCTGATTCGTTAATCCCTTGAATTTATTCTTATGAATAATATAACCTGATACTTTATTTGGTTTTAAATTATCCCATTCCATTGAAAATTCCTGTTCTTTTATAAGATTAAGAAATTTATCAATAAGTTCAACTTCAGAAGGATAGTTTAGATCGAAAACATACCCCTTTGAACTTAATAAGGATAAAAATTTCTCGAATTGTTTTCTACTCAACCTTAAATTATCACCCGATACTTCTTTAAGAATATTGTTAATTATACTCATTTCTCTTGTATAAGAACTTTTATTCAACCTAGTTCCTAAGTTTCTTTCCACCTCTCTCTTTATTTGTTGATTTAAATCACTATCTACACTGTTATCCAATATCTTTAAAGAAGGTAATAAGAAATGAGTTAAATTATAAATATCGCATAGCATAGCTACTTCAAGTGAGTCTTCTTTACTATTTTCGCCCTTCATTAAGTACTTTGAAAACTGTTCTTCTAAAACTTTTTTAAAAAAATAATCATTGAACATCTCATGAGCAACAGGCATTTTATCAAAAGCAAATAATAATTTTAATCTACTTGATTCTTTTTTAGGCTCATCTTTACACCATTTTGCTAAGGTATCTTCTGATTCTGGGGCTTCTCCTTCAAAATATTTATCTAAAAAAGCTCTTCTCGAATAAGATTTACTTTTTTTATCTCTCTTTCGCTGAGCATCTATAATTCTGTTAAAATTTTCTAATAAAAAATCTTTTTTAACATCTGGAAATCTTTTTTTATTTATAAACTTCGCCAATTCATTCATAGAAATTTCTTTTTCAGAAACATCATTATATTGTATTTTTTGTAATAACTCATCATAAGATATTTCTTGATCGGGGCTAATCTGATTTTTTAAAAAATCTACTATATCTCTAACACTAATTTTTCCAGAATAAAATTCAGAATTAAAATAATCATATTGATTCATAACACACCTACTATCTAAAATAAAAAATGAGATGTACGTTGCTTTTCAAGCTCACATACTTAGGTTTTAAATATCAGACAATTTTATCTCGCTATAATAGTATATCATTTTTTATAAGCCTTTGTATTTAAACTTAGTAAGGATTTTATAAAATTAGAACTGCGGAATTTATTTCAAACCCGCATCTAAAAAAATTTAAAAAGAGGTATACTATAGGTGTAGTCTAAGTTATAACTTTTTACTCGTCAGCATTCTAGAAAGTCTGACCATGATTTTGACAGGAGGAATTTACATGTCAAAAGAAAAAAAAAACTAAGTGTGGGTAACCGCAACAACTCGAAAGCATTTTTAGATGATTTATCAACTTCTGTTGATATCCCATCCAATATCAAAGTAGTCGATACGAACAATGGGGTCATAAACGAAGGCCAAGAAAATCAACTGTATTGGGCATCTTTAACATGCGTAGATAAAAAACTCTACGATCAGTTCGCTAGTATTGCTCAAGAAGCTTACTGTCCAACGTTCAAAGTCAAGTTGAAAAACTATCAAAACGAGAACTTAGATGGTTTGATAAACGCTGATATCGTACTTAACAAGTATGACTTGTCATTTGTTCTTGACAAGTTGAAGCAACCAATCGGCTTAGCACTAGTGGCTGAACTTGCTGATATTTCGCTCAAATAGAAGAGAGATGACAACATGAAGAAACTCGTCACAAAATTCATGCATATAGAGTGGTATTATCAACTACTTATAGGTTTAGTAATCTTTGTTTCACTAGCACTTCTTATCAAATTTTTGATATGGATTGCTCTTATTTTTCTAGTGATTTTTGGTCTTCTCGTAACTTACAACCAAGGAGAAATTATCGCTTTTGCTTGGCAACAATACAAACAGAGAAATCAGACTCCTGACAATCCTTTGTATGAAGAATTATATCATTGGTTAACCGAGGAAGGGGCAACAGAACTACCAATTTCTTCAATTATTTTCACACAAGGTGTCGAGGTGGCAGGGAAAGGTATCTACTACGTTCACATCAACAAAGAAATCTCTGATGAACTTCTTGCAGAGTTTGAAACAAAAGTAAGACAATTTGTAAAAATTATGTCAAACGATTCTACAGATAGCGTTGTGAGGCGTGCTAAACGTGAGCCCTTTCTAGCAGTTAAGGTTCGGTTAGTGTCAACTGACATGATGCTAATGCAAAAAACTCAAAGAGAAGAGGACTTCTAACATGATAAAAAATATTTTCGAGGTCAATAGCAGAGGTCAGCCAACCTCTGCATCTGTTGACATAAACCAATATTTCGCTTGGATAATCGCAGGCCCTTCTGGCTCTGGGAAATCCACTTTTTTGAGAAGGCTTCTAGGTCTCATTTCATTTCATGATACAGATGCTGAAGCTTACTTTCTGGATTTTAAAGCAGATGAAGAAATGTTTCCAATAACTGGCAACCATGTCGCAAGAGGCTTTTACTGTCTAGAACTTTTCGAAACAGTCTGCCAACGTTTTGAATCTAGACTTAATAAACAAGAAGAAAATTCTCATAATCTTTACTTGATTTTCGATGAGTGGCAGGCTTTCCTTGCTTATTTAGAACAGACAGATAAAAAGAAACATAAAGATGTTTTATCGAAAATGTTGATGATGAATAGCATGGGTAGAAGTCTAGGTTTGCGAATCGTTTTATCTAGTCAACGTTTCTTGATGTCTGACCTTCCGGGGCGCTACAATTTTAATTGTGTAATATCCTTATCAACTAGCTTTCTGCTAGCAACAAACAACAGACAACTTCTATTTCCAGACATGGAAAAATCCGAAGTCATCGTAAAACCACGAGGATATGGCTATTTCCAACTTGAGGGAGAATCTGTTAAGATATTTCGTACGATTCAAGTAAAAGACGAGGAACGGTTAAATCAACGGATGCAAGAGCTATTTTCAAGATATAGCTAGCGATTTTTCTGCTACACTTGTTTAGCGCGACAGTAAGCTTATTTTGAAGTTTTATCATCGGTTTAGTGTCGGCACGACATTGCTAGCAGAAAAATGACTGCTTGCAAGGGTTATAGGGTGGAGATTTTTCAAGCGCAACGATGCCGAAGGCAAGGAGTGAAGCGAAGAAAAATACTACCCGTCCCTTGTTAGCTGGCAAGCGTTCTCGGGTCGATGATTTATCATCGGGCAGGAGAGGCTGGGGTTTGGGGCGAAGCCCCAAGAGTATCTAAATTTAATTTTTAATTATTCTACGCACGTGTTAGACTGGGCTTGTCGATAGTCTAACACTGAAATAATTAAAAAAATAATTAGAAAAGAGGTTTAATTATTATGACAAATACCCTTTTAACATCAGTGCTATTAACGCAACAATTCTCAGATGGCTTCTGGGATAATGACTGGGATAAAGAATTACTTGAATCAGAGGATGTTGAAAAAATTCTTGAGGAGATTGTTAGAAGAGTTAGTGAAGTGACAACGGTTTCTGAAGCATATGCAATCAAGCATGACAAAGACACATCTGTAGTATTTAACAATGAACTTCAAGAAACAACTACCGAACTTGCCAAATCACACATTCATGCTTTACTCAAGTTTAAAAAAGGTGCAACACTATCTACTTTAGCGGAAAAAATCGGATTAGCAAAACAGTATCTCGAAAAATCAAAGTCTGGAAGGTATGGCTACGATAACTTATTAGCTTACTTAATTCATGCAAAAGATAAAGATAAGTACCAATATTCTCCTGACGAGGTATTCACTTTGATAGGAACACAGTACTTAGAAATCTATCATCAAAGGAAAGAGAGTTGGCTTAAAGGAAAAGCAAAAAAAGAGGTAAAGAAGACCTACGAAGATATTGACTTACTTATCGATAACATTCTAAACGAGTATATCACCAAAAATGAAATACTTCTTGAACAGAAATATCGCACACTGTATGCAGTCCACAAAGCTAGGATAAACGATACCTTTCGTACTGTTGGAGAAATCAAAGGAACTCGGACTAAATATGAGTTAGATAACGGAGAATTTAAAAAAACTATTCTCTTCATTCATGGTAGTACTGGTCTTGGAAAGTCAACCTTTGCAAAAGACTTATCCAAAGCCATCATTCAATTAGCAAAACTAAATGGTCAAAATTGGCAATCAGTAGTGACCGCTGCCACAAACATCTTTGACGAGGTGAACGGAGAAGAGATCCTTTTTCTTGACGATGTTAGAGGAGATAGTTTAACCGCTTCAGATTGGCTAAAACTATTAGACCCCTTCAACATAAGCCCAATTTCTGCACGCTATCAAAATAGGATGGGAGCAGCAAAAGTTATCATTATCACCAGTTCGAAATACCCACTAGATTTCTTTTACAACACAAAAGGGAACGATAGAGAAGACCTATCACAGTATGTTAGAAGAATTGAGTGTTTGGCTAAAATAAGAGGAAATGACAAAAATCCTAAGTTTTATGTATCATATCCTCAACGAATGGAAGAACCTGTAAAAACTATCTTAGAAAATGAGCAGGAAGTTTCCCTATCTTATGACTTTGCAAATGATTCGTTACTTAATAGTAAACAGGATTTATTATCAACATTGCTTTCTAAAATAGCGATTAATAATCAGTGGGATATCTTAGAATTAGACAAATCAAAAACCCCGTCCGAAACTTTGGCGAGCGAGGACGAGGTGGAAGATAATCAAGAAAAGTAAATAGGGTATCTCTTGATACCTCTATTATACCATACATTGGAGGAATACATGCAAGTCATTTTACCAGATGAACAAGTTCAACAAATTCAGCACCTACTTGCTGAACTCATCAAGAAAGAAATTGAAAATAGATTGAACAATAGTAACCTTGAAAGTCCGTTTTTAAACAAACAACAGGCTTGCCACTATCTAGGCATCTCAAACAATACTCTAGATAGTTGGATTAAACGAGGACTGCCTGCCATAAAAATAGGCAAGACTATACGATTTAATAAAGAAGCCATTAATTCTTGGCTTTACTCACAAAACTAGAAATATCTATATTTTTGTTTTATAATAGTCATGATATTTTCTGGTTCGATACGCAAGGAGAATATCATGACTATCAATAAGACAAAAAACGGAACTTATCGCTTAAAAGTCTATATCCCAATTGAAGCACGAATGCCACTTGGTATTGTTAATAGCAATTATTACGATAAGCGATTTAAAACTAGAAAGGAGGCAAGACAGGCTGAGATAGACTTGCTTACCAAGTTAAATCAAATAGAAGATAATGAGTTTACAGAACTGGCAAAAGGAGATATTCTTTTCTCAGACTTCTATAACAATATCTGGTGGGACTCTTATAAAGCAGGACAAACTACATCCACTTCTAAGCCACCAAGCAGGTCAACAGTTGCTAATACCAGAACATGTTTTGAAAAACATATACTACCACTTCTTGGAAACTATACGATACAGTTTCTAAATCAAAATAAGCAAGTTATCCTAAATCTAATGACATCTAAGGCTAATGAATATGCGAACTTCAAATCCTTACGTAGCTATGTGATTTCCATTTTTGATTGGGCAGAAGAACTTGAGTATATAGAAGCTAATAAAGTTGCAAAAATATTAAGAAGAATAAAGGCCACTAAAAAGATTCAACTTGCAGAGGCAAAGAGAGAGGAAGATTTATATCTAACTCATGAACAACTCCAAGAATGGTTCTCAGCATTTCAAGAAGATTTAGAGAATGATAAAATAACCCTTAAAGATTATGTCCTATTTTATCTTACTTTTTTCTTAGGTGATAGAAAATCTGAAACATATGCTCTTCAATGGAAACATATCGACTTTTCAAAATCACAGATTCAGCTAATTCAAGCTTTAGATAGATATGGACAAGTAAAATCAACTAAGGGAAATAAGAAAACTATTTTCTCTATTTCTAATGACTTACTTCAACTTCTTACCTCTTGGAAAGAGCAACAAAAATATGAACTAGCAAAGTTTGGCATCATCAGTAATCCAGAACAATTTGTTTTTACATATATAGACACAAAAGGAAACATCAATAAGCCTTTACACGCTGACTATCTAAACAATAAAATGAAAAGCATCAGAAAGCGACATAAAGAGCTGGCACACGCTACACCTCATAAACTGCGACATACAGGAGCGACACTTGCCAAACAAGCAGGAATGAGCTTAGAAGCTATTTCTGAAGCTCTAACACACAGTGACACAGGAACAACACAGATTTATGTAAATACTTCTAATGTAGTTCCTATGGCAGTTGGTGAATTTGCTTTAAAGTCTCTAAAGCAATAAGGTGAAAATAAGGTAAACTTTGAGGTGAACTTTTCAAAAAAACACGAAAAAAGCACCCATAAGGTAAACTTTTGAGTGCTTTGAAACGTTGATATAATCGTATTGATTAACGTTTTGAGAATTGTGATGCTTTACGAGCTTTCTTAAGACCTGGTTTCTTACGTTCAACTTTACGTGAGTCACGTGTAAGAAGTCCTGCGCGTTTCAATGAATCGCGGAAGTCTGGGTCTACTTGAAGAAGGGCACGAGCGATACCGTGACGGATAGCTCCTGCTTGACCAGCGTATCCACCACCTACAACGTTAACGAAAACATCGTATGAACCTACAGTTGAAGTAACTGCGAATGGTTGGTTGATAACAAGACGAAGGTCAGCGTGTGGGATGTACTCTTCAACATCTTTTTTATTAACAGTGATTTTACCAGTTCCTGGAACAAGGCGAACGCGTGCAACAGCGTTTTTACGACGTCCAGTACCTGCATATTGTGCTTGTGACATACTTTATTGTTCCTTTCCTTAGATAAGTCCTGAAATATCAAGAACTTCTGGTTGTTGTGCAGCGTGAGTGTGCTCAGCTCCAACGAATACTTTCAATTTCATACCTTGAGCGCGGCCAAGAGTATTGTGTGGAAGCATACCTTTAACTGATTTTTCAATCAAACGTACTGCATTTTTAGAACGAAGTTCACCAGCAGAGATTGATTTTAATCCACCTGGGTGGTTTGAGTGAGTGTAGTAGATCTTATCAGTTGCTTTTTTACCAGTCAATTTAACTTTTTCAGCATTGATAACGATTACGAAGTCACCTGTATCAGTGTGTGGTGTGAATGTTGGTTTGTTTTTTCCGCGAAGTACGCTAGCAACAACTGCTGAAAGGCGTCCAAGAGGTACATCAGTTGCGTCAACAACGTACCATTTGCGTTCTACTTGGCCTGGTTTAGCCATGAATGTAGTTTTGTTCATGATTTCTCCTATATGAATATCGTTTTTGTTTACTGGGCGGATGTTCCGGTCCGCGGGGTATTTGAAAGGTTCCGGGGCCTTACAAATGGGGTAAACAATACCGTCTACTATCATACCAAATTTTACTACTAAAAGTCAATAGATATGAAAAATATTTTTGCCGATTTCAGTGTTTAACATCTAGAAAAACCTCGCTTTTGCGAGGCTCTCCTATTTATAAGCTAAGGCACGTTTAAAGGTTTTCCAGATTCCCAAATCATCCGTTTGAAGGACTAGACTAGCATACATGCGTCCGATAAAGGCTGTTGCAGTTACTGCAAAAACAACCGTTATGGCAAGTGAAATCCAAGCTTCTAGACCACTTGCATACCCATTAATAGCTCTAAATGGCATAAAGAAGGTCGAGATGAAAGGAATATAGGAACCAATTTTCAGAACTAAATTGTCTCCTGCAGCACCTAGAGCGGTCACTCCAACGAATCCTGCGATAATCAAGATCATCAGTGGCGACAAGGCCTTTCCTGAATCCTCAGGGCGAGAAACCATAGAACCTAGGAAGGCTGCCAAAACAACATACATAAAGAGACTAACCAATACAAACAATAAGGTATTGAGCGAGAAGGCATCTCCTAGATGATTTAAAATACCAGATTGAGCTAAGATTGGTAGGTCTTTAAAGAGAAGAATGGCAGCCAGCCCACCCACGACGTAAATGCCAATATGAGTCAAAATCACAAGGAGCAGAGCCAGCATACGAGCGTAGAAATAATGACTAGCTCGGATACTAGAGAAGACCACCTCCATGATTTTAGTTCCTTTCTCGCTAGCCACTTCCTGAGCGGTGACGCTAGCATAGGTAATCAAGATCATATAAAGGAAAAATCCTAAGCCCAATGCCGCCATGTTCTGCACTGTTTTTTTATTTTCTTTAGCTTCATCAATCTTCTCTGTATAGTCAACAGTTTGACTCAAGTATTTTTCCTGCTCTTGAGACAAATTAGCTGCCGAACGATTCAGTTGATACTGCAGTTCATTTAGCTTATTGGTTACAGCCAGCTTGATGCCACTTTCAAGAGAAGTTTCACCGTGATAGACGGCCTTGAGAACACTGTCCTCTTGGTCAATGGTTAGGTAACCCTTGATTTTCTCATCCTTGATAGCAGCCTGGGCACTGGCTTCGTCCTTATAATCAAAATTGATACCATTGGTACCCTTGAGTCCCTCAGCTACAGATGGCACTGTTGTTACTACTGCTACCTTGCTATTTTTAGCCATCGAAGAATTTTGGAGATAGCCGATTCCTACAGATAATCCTAAAAAGAGGAACGGCGAAATCACCATAAAGAAGAAACTCCAGGACTTGACATGTCGCAGATAAGTTTCTTTAATAACTACCCACATATTTCTCATACTTCCACCCCTGATTCTAGTTTAAAGATTTCATCGATTGTTGGAGCTTGTTGGTCAAAGGTCGCGATGTATTGACCTTGAGTGAGGATCGGGAAGAGTTCTCTTCCAGCGTTCTCATCATCTAGGATCAATTTCCAACTGCCTTGCTTGGTTAAGCTCACCTGTTTGACATGAGGAAGTTTTTCCAGTTCTTCCTTGCTTCGTTCACTTGAAACAAAAAGACGTGTTTTCCCGTATTGATTGCGAACATCCTGAACTGGTCCATGCAAGACCACACGCCCATCACGAATCATCAGGATATCATCGCAAAGTTCCTCAACATTGGTCATGACATGGTCAGAAAAGATAATGATTGCACCGCGCTCTTTCTCTTTCAAGATGACCTGTTTGAGCAACTCGGTATTGACTGGATCTAAACCACTAAAAGGTTCATCCAGGATAATCAAGTCTGGCTCATGGATTAGGGTGATAATCAGCTGAATTTTCTGTTGATTCCCTTTGGAAAGACTCTTGATTTTGTCGGTTAATTTCCCCTTAACTTCCAGTTTTTCCATCCATTGAGGGAGTTTCTCCTTGACCTCCTTGGCATCCATGCCCTTTAGAGTCGCCAAGTAGCGAACTTGTTCAAGGACTGTCAGCTTGGGCATAAGACTGCGTTCCTCAGGCAGATAGCCAATCCGAGCGTAGGTTTCCTGACGAATCTCCTGCCCATCCAGACTGATCTCTCCTTGATACTCTAAAAATTTTAACATACTGTGAAAAATCGTTGTTTTCCCAGCACCATTTTTCCCGACCAAGCCCAGAATCCTTCCTGGACTTGCCTGAAAATCGACACCAAACAAGACTTGCTTGGAACCGAAACTTTTCTCTAGATTTCTTACTTCTAGCATCTTTCACCTCCGAAATTTCTTGCACTCATTATACTCCTTTTTGACAGCCTTTACAATGATTTTTGTCCATTTTTATCGATATTATTTATAGTAAAAATCTACCAAATCTAAGGTTTTTAAGCGCTCTAGTAATAACTTAAGTATAACTCATTAAAGGCTTTCTGAAATAGTTTCCTCCTCAACTGTCTATTTTTGATCCTGAATTGTTATGTGAAAAGAAAAAATCCACCCCGAAGGATGGATTGATGAGTTAACGTACTTCTGCATTCACTTTTTCTTCGAGTGATGCTTGGATTTTTTCCATATAGCGTGCGACTTCTTCATCTGTCAAGCTGTCTTCTGGATTTTGGAAGGTCAAGCTATAGGCCATTGACTTCATGCCAAGTCCTAGTTTTTCACCTGAGAAGACGTCAAAGAGTTTGATATCTGTCAAACGTTTCACGCCCGCAGCTTGGATAGCATCTACAACTTCTTGATGAGTGACTTCTGCCTTGAGAAGTAGAGCAATATCACGACTAACAGCTGGGAATTTGGTAATTTCCACAAATGGAGCAGCAGGTTGAAGCGCAGCTTCGATGGCTGAAAGGTTGAGCTCAGCTACATACGTTTCTGGAATATCATAGGCCTTGGCAGTAACTGGATGCACTTGACCAAGGAAACCAAAAACTTGGTCACCGAGCGAAATCACGGCTGTACGTCCTGGATGGAGGCTTGCCATCTCAGCTGTTGCTGTATAAGTCACTTTGAGTCCCAAGCGAGCAAAAAGCGCTTCAAGGATTCCCTTAGCATAGAAGAAATCAACTGGAACTGCTGCTGTTTGGAAGTCTTTTTCTGCAACCAAGCCTGTCAAGGCAAAGGCAAAACTGTTGATTTCATTTGGTAAATCTTCTTTTGGATTGCCTGTTTGTTCAAAGACTTTTCCAATCTCGTAAAGAGCCAAGTTTTTGTTCTTACGAGCCACATTGTAGGCAACCGTATCAAGGATACCTGAGACCATATTTTGACGAAGAACGGAGCGATCCACTGTCATTGGCCACATAAGTTCTGTAAGGTTACTTGGTTGAGCTGTGAACTCAACTGCTTTTTCAGGAGTTGTTAGAGCGTAGGTAATGATTTCTGTCAAGCCTGCCCCTTCAGCAATCGTACGGACTTGGCGACGCAATTTTTGTGTTGCAGTCAATTCACCTGCTGTACCATCATCTTTTGGAAGACTGGTTGGCAAACGGTCATAACCATAGATACGAGCGATTTCTTCAAAGAGGTCCGCTTCGATGGCGATATCCCAACGACGACGTGGAACGCTAACGGTAAAGCTGTCTTCATTTCCAGAAAGACCAAAGCCAAGACGACGGAAGACATCTTCGACATCAGCGTATGAAAGTTCTGTTCCAAGGACACGGTTGACATCGGCAAGAGTTGAAGATACTTCTACATCTGAAGTGTCAAGCTCACCCGCTGAAACGATGCCCTTACGCACCGTCGCACCTGCAAGTTCTGCAATCATGCTAGCTGCAGCATCCAAGGCCTCATTGACTGTTGCCACATTGATCCCTTTTTCAAAACGAGAAGATGATTCCGAACGAAGGTTAAGGCGTCCGCTAGTCTTACGAATGGATGTGCCATTGAAAACAGCAGCTTCTAACACAACACGACTAGATTTTTCAGAGATTTCTGTAGCCTCTCCACCCATGACACCTGCAAGGGCGACTGGTTTGTCAGCGACAGTAATCACTAAATCATTTGTTTCCAACTCACGTTCTTCACCGTCCAAGGTCACCAACTTTTCACCAGTACGCGCTTCACGCACACGGATGTCAGTCCCTTCAAAGGTATCCAAGTCAAAGGCATGCATAGGCTGACCAAAGTAGAGTAGGATATAGTTGGTCACGTCGACCACATTGTTAATCGGACGGATGCCTTCGTTCATAAGAAGGTTTTGCAACCATTGTGGACTTGGTGCGATGGTCACATTGTCCAAGATACGGGCCGCATAATATGGCGCCTTATCTGTTTCAATCCCTACAGAAAGAGCATCTGCTGCACTTTCATTTGTTTCTGTTAAACTGAATTTCTTAAAGCTAACTGCCTTGTCATAGATAGCTGCCACTTCGTGCGCTACTCCACGCATAGATAGAGCATCTGCACGGTTTGGAGTGATTGAAAGTTCGATAATTTCATCATCCAAGTCTAGGTAAGAAAAGACTTCGTCCCCAGGAATAGCATCTTGAGGCAAGATTTGGATACCATCTGCGAATTCCTTTGGCACAACTGAGTCAGAAATACCTAATTCACCAAGTGAGCAAATCATTCCGAGAGACTCTAAGCCACGGATTTTCCCTTTTTTGATTTTGTAGTTGTCAGCGATACGAGCTCCTGGAAGAGCCACCATGACCTTGATACCAGCACGCACATTTGGGGCACCACAAACGATCTGACGGGCTTCTTCTTCGCCGACATTAACCTGACAAACATGGAGGTGAGTTTCTGGTACATCTTCGCAAGACAAGACCTCACCGACGACAATTTTTGAGAGACTAGCAGCAGGGGATTCGACACCTTCGACCTCAATCCCTGTAGTTGACATTTTTTCAGCCAACTCTTGTGATGGCACATCAATGTCCACCAATTCTTTTAACCATTTATAAGATACAAGCATAATTTAGTTCTCCAGAATGACAGTTGTCACTCTAGTTTTTTCCTTTCCTATCATTTCAATAGAAGAATCATCTTCTTACCTTAATCTCTTTTTCAGTAACCAATCCGTATCTACTTTTTGACCAACCATAAAATGATGTTGGCTAAATTTTTCAAAACCATATCGATTATAAAACGCTTGAGCTTTTGTATTATGCTCCCAAACACCTAGCCAAGCCCAGGAAAAACTATTTTTTTCAGCAAGTTCGAGAGCAAATTCAAACAGTTGCTTACCCAGTCCAAATCCTTGGAACTTTTGTAGCACATAGAGGCGTTGAATTTCAAAAGCGTCCTCTAATTCTCTCTCAGTTTGAGCACTTCCCCAGTTGACTTTGAGAAAACCAGCTATCTCCTCTTCATGCATAATGAAATAGGTTTCAGAGTCAGGATTTTCCAACTCAGTTGACAAAGTTTTCAGACTATAAGCCTCTTCAAAGTATTCCTGTAACTGCTCTTCCGTATTATCATGCGCAAATGTTTCACGAAAGGTTTGTTTGGCAATTTTAGCCAACACCTCAACATCTGCGATTTCTACTTTTCTAATCATTATTTAAACTGTTCTGAGAAGCGGACATCGCCTTGGTAGAACCCACGGATATCGTTGATTCCGTAACGAAGCATAGCTACACGCTCTTGACCAAGACCAAAGGCAAATCCAGAGTAAACAGTCGCATCGATACCACTCATTTCAAGGACACGTGGATGAACCATACCAGCACCCATGATTTCGATCCAACCCGTTTTCTTACATACGTTACAGCCTTCTCCACCACACTTAAAGCAAGAAACATCCACCTCAACAGATGGCTCTGTGAATGGGAAATAGGATGGACGCAGACGGATCTGACGCTCTTCGCCAAACATTTTTTGGACAATCAACTGAAGCGTTCCTTGAAGGTCTGCCATAGAGATGTTTTTCCCAACAACCAAGCCTTCGATTTGGTGGAACTGGTGACTGTGGGTTGCATCGTCCGTATCACGACGGAACACACGTCCTGGTGAGATCATTTTCAAAGGACCTTTTGAAAAATCATGAGCATCCATAGCACGCGCCTGAACTGGAGACGTGTGAGTACGGAGTAAGATTTCTTCTGTGATGTAGAAAGTATCCTGCATATCGCGAGCTGGGTGATCTTTTGGAAGGTTCATACGCTCAAAGTTGTAGTAGTCTTGCTCCACTTCAAAACCATCCACGACTTGGTAACCCATCCCGATGAAAATATCTTCGATTTCTTCACTGGTTTGCGTGAGAACATGACGGTGACCAGTCGCAACAGGGCGGCCTGGAAGCGTTACATCGATACTCTCGCTAGCCAGTTGAGCTGCAACTTTCTTTTCTTCCAAGAGCTTAGCTGTTTCTTCAAAGGCTGCGGTCAAAACATCACGAGCTTCATTAACATGTTTCCCGATGACAGGGCGCATCTCAGCAGAGACATCCTTCATCCCTTTGAGGATTTCCGTAAGCGACCCTTTTTTACCAAGGACAGAGACACGCAAATCTTGCATCTCTTTTTCATTTTCAGCAGTAATCTGCTGCAAGCTAGCCAGCGTTTCTTCGCGAAGCGCTTTTATTTGTTCTTCAATAGTTGACATAATTCCTCCATCAGTCGCTCGTAGATAAAAAGAAAACCACATGTCAAAAACTCCACTCGGAGCGTTGACACGCGGTACCATCCGTTTCATCTGACAAGTCAGACCTTCATTTCTAAATCCATGCGCAAGTGAATTCACTCAGCTTTCATATAGAGAGCTTGCAGTCATGGCTCTCCTCCCTGATATACTTCCCTTGAGTTACTAGTCTTGCGGATTTCTATTCGATTACTACATAGTTTATCAGATTTTTAGTTAAAAAACAAGTTAGACCAGACTAATTTCAATATAAAAAGGAACAAGACGCAATGCACTACCTATTTGTAGGACCTGTTTCATCCGCTTTCCTTTTCAATAAAAGAGTTGCTGCTTGATTAAAATCATCGCACCAGTTATACCATTTTGCTTCATACTCATCTTGAGCTAAGATACAGTCTTTTAAATCCAAAACAGAGTAAATCTTTCTTTCCTCGCAAGCTTGCGCATAGAGATAATACAGTTCATCGCCACCCTCTCTATCCCACTCAGCAGAAATCATATTCCTACCCGCCAATAAAGCCTGATAAGCCCTGTGATGGCCATCTGTAATCAACAAGCAATCTCCGAACGCAAGAATACTGATTGGAGCAACATTGATTATTTCTGCCGACTTATAAAGTGTCTGGATGCCTTCTAGTTTCTTTTCTGATAAGTATAGTTGAGTCGGATGGAGAGCTTTTATGTTGACTTTCATTTCTTTCTCCTCAAGGGAATTCGATATTTACTTCTGCTTGCCTTTAAATCGCCATTGGAATCGAAGCTTGTCATAGAAAGGAAATTCGATAAACAAGATTCCCAAGCCCACACAGAGACTGGCAAGAACGTCTGATGGATAGTGAACTCCCAGATAGACTCTTGATGTCAGCACACTGACTAGGTAGAGGCCAAGGACGATTTGCACGATTCTTCTCCAGACTGGATTTTTCATCCGTTGACTGAGAATGACAATCAGAGTACCTACCATCAAGGTTACAGCCAGAGAATGGCCGCTTGGGAAGGAAAATCCCTTCTCCTCTACCAAGTGTAAGATAGCTGGCCGTGGGCGCTGGTAAATATTTTTAAAGGTCACGATTAAAAGACCAGCTAAGGCTAGATTGCCTGCCATGAAGTAGCTTTCTATCTTCCACTGCTTACGATAAAAGATAAAGGCTGCGATGGTAACCCAGGTGATAATCACTGGGATATCAATCAAATGCGTAAGGGCACGGAACAAAACTGTCAAATAATCTGGCAAGTCCCCACGAAGGGCAGTCTGAATTGGTTGATCAAAACCGACCAGCGTTTCAGGATAGAACTTAACCGTATAGCCAAGAAGGACGAAAAGTAAAAGGGCAAAACTGCCCTTCATTAAAAATGTTTGTTTATCTCTCATAATGTTTTAAGGTTGGTTTCAAGAGGACATACAACAACCAGAATGAAACGGCAAAGATGATACCCTCAATCAAGTTAAAAGGTAAAACCATGGTCATTAGGTAGTTGGAAAGTCCCAAAATTTTTCCAATATCAAAGTTGGCAAACTGCGCGTACAAAGGAACCGCATAAACATAGTTGAGAACCAACATAGCAGCAGTCAATCCGATGGTTCCCACTAGAGATGCTAGTAGGAAACGAAGAGTGCTACGTTCCTTTTTCCAAATCAAACCAAAGGCGATAACAAAAACTCCCAAAGCTACGATATTCATTGGCAAACCAATGTAAGTATTCACTCCCTGGCTATTGAGAAGTAACTTCAAGAGTGATCGCAGCAAGAGAATCCCGAGAGCAGCAGGCAAATCCATCACCACCAAGCCCACAAGGACTGGCAAAATACTAAACTCGATCTTGAGGAAGCTTGCCGCTGGCAAGAGCGGAAAGTCAAAGTACATCAGCACAAATGAAATGGCTGATAAAATCGCAATGGTCGAAAGTCGACGTGTGTTTGTCATAACAGGTTCCTCCAATTTTCTATAAAATCAGAAGAAGTTGGAAAGGATCCCTCTATCTATTCTCACTTTTTATATCCCAAAAGTTCCCCCTCACTCTTTTGAGCAAGCGGTTGCAATTTATCTATAAACTCATCAGAACAGACAAAGCTATTCTTTCGTCTTCTCCCATCCAGACTATACTGTCGGTTGTGGAATCACACCACATCAGCTTGCGCTCGCGGACTTCTTTAACTAAGATATTTTGGAGTAATCTAGGCGTCGCAGTCGAAGATAATACTTAAAGTATATCGAGACAAGACAACGACGAGAAAGCCAAAATAGCTAGTCAAATTCACCGCCGGTCGGGAATCACACCCAGCCCTGAAGACCCTTTAATCATAACAAAAAACGCTTGCAAGTGCAAGCATTTTGATTATTTCAATTTATCTGCTTCATAGGTGTGAACGAGTTCGAGACCTGCAAAGTTCTGCTGGCGGAGGGCTTCATAAACAATCATGCATACGGTATTCGAAACATTGAGACTGCGGACGTGTTCATCGTTCATCGGGATACGGAGAGCTTTCTCAGGATGGTCTCGCATAAAGTCCTCCGGCAAGCCCTTGTCTTCACGTCCAAAGAGAAAATAATGGTCTTCGTCAGTCGATAAATCTGCCTCAGAGTACACCTTTTCCGCAAATTTTGAAATCAGATAGAGTTTACCCTTCATCTGAGACATGAAATCTTCCAAACTGTCATAAAAATAAATCTCTAACTTATCCCAGTAATCCAAACCTGCTCGCTTCATCTTGCGGTCATCGATAGGAAAGCCCATTGGTTTGATGATGTGGAGGGGAGAATTGGTCGCAGCACAAGTACGCGCGATGTTGCCAGTATTTTGTGGAATCTGAGGTTCAAATAAAACAATGTGATTTGTCATAATTGGCTTCCTTTTATCATTGCAAAAAAATAGCCACACTGCCCGGAGTCAAGCTCAGCAAACAGCGTGGTTAAGGCGTCGTTAACTTACCTCACAACAGGTTTGAAGTAAATCAGCGAAACTACTTTCTTAGTATAACACTTTCAGAACCAATGTCAATAGAAATGACTTGATTTTTTTATTTTTTTGATAATATTTCCATACTTAGTCATTCTTTTTCTGAGAAAGGATATTAAATGAGCGAAATCATTTCATATGATAGACATTTCTATGAAAGGTGACCGATTTTATCTTTAAACACTTAAAAAAAGGCTTTTCTTATCCTCTAAAATGCCTTGGCAAGTGCATTTTTTGCGAAAAAAGGGTATGATAGTTACATCATGAAAAAGTAGGGTTTTTATATGAAAATTGTCCTTGTTGGTGGAGGGAAAGTCGGTTTCGCCCTCTGTCGTTCACTGGTTGCAGAAAAACACGACGTTGTCCTCATCGAACAAGATGAGGCTGTTCTCAATCATATTGTCAGTCGCTTTGATATCATGGGACTCCTTGGAAATGGAGCAGACTTTGCTATCTTAGAGCAAGCCGGCGTTCAAGAGTGTGATATCTTTATCGCTCTAACGGAACACGATGAAGTGAATATGATTTCAGCAGTACTTGCTAAAAAAATGGGCGCTAAAGAGACTATCGTTCGAGTGCGAAATCCTGAATACTCCAATACCTATTTCAAAGAGAAAAATATTCTTGGATTCTCACTTATCGTTAACCCAGAACTCCTAGCCGCCCGTGCTATCTCAAATATCATTGATTTTCCGAATGCACTCTCAGTTGAGCGGTTCTCAGGGGGAAGGGTCAACCTGATGGAGTTTGTTGTCAAAGATTCCAGTGGTCTCTGTCAAATGCCAATCTCAGATTTTCGTAAAAAATTTGGCAATATCATTGTCTGCGCTATGGAACGAGACCATCAACTTATGATTCCGAGCGGTGATATCACCATTCAGGATAGAGATAGAATTTTTGTTACTGGGAATCGTGTGGATATGATGCTTTTCCATAACTATTTCAAATCACGTACAGTGAAAAGCTTGCTCATCGTTGGTGCTGGAAAAATTGCTTATTACCTACTTGACATTTTAAAAGATAGCCGTATTGACACTAAAGTTATCGAGATTAATCCTGAGAGAGCTCGTCTCTTCAGTGAAAAATTTCCAAATCTCTATATCGTACAGGGAGATGGAACTGCCAAAGATATCTTGCTTGAGGAAAGTGCTCCCAACTATGATGCAGTTGCAACTTTGACTGGAGTTGATGAGGAAAACATCATTACCTCTATGTTCTTAGACCGTGTTGGTGTCCATAAGAATATCACCAAGGTGAATCGAACTAGCCTTTTAGAGATTATCCATGCACCTGATTTTTCAAGTATCATCACACCCAAAAGCATTGCAGTGGATACCATTATGCACTTTATCCGTGGTCGAGTAAACGCTCAATACTCAGACCTTCAAGCCATGCACCATCTAGCAAACGGTCAAATTGAAACTCTTCAATTCCAAATCAAGGAAGCTAATAAAATGACTGCCAAACCTCTTTCACATCTGAAATTGAAGAAAGGGGTTCTCATCGCAGCCATTATCCGAAAAGGAAAAACAATCTTCCCTACTGGAGAGGATAGACTTGAGGTAGGAGATCAGTTACTCGTGACGACCTTATTACCAAATATCACCAAGATTTATGATCTGATTGAGAGGTAAAAGATGAATAAAAGTATGATTCGTTACCTCCTCTCAAAACTTCTCTTGATTGAGGCTGTTCTTCTCCTAGTCCCTGTTAGCGTAGCAACCTATTATCAAGAATCCAGCCAAGTATTTACAGCTCTCTTTACAACAATTGGGATTTTGATACTTCTTGGTGGTCTAGGTGTTTTACGGAAACCGAAAAATCAACGTATTTATGCCAAGGAAGGAGTCTTAATTGTTGCCCTCTGTTGGATTCTGTGGTCTTTCTTTGGAGCGCTTCCCTTTGTCTTTTCAGGACAAATCCCAAGTGTCATCGATGCCTTCTTTGAAATCAGTTCTGGTTTTACAACTACAGGAGCAACCATTCTGACAGATGTCTCCGTTCTCAGCCGATCCCTCCTCTTCTGGCGAAGTTTTACTCACTTGATTGGAGGGATGGGGGTACTCGTCTTCGCGCTTGCCATTATGGACAATGCCAAGAATAGTCACTTAGAGGTGATGAAGGCTGAGGTCCCTGGGCCTGTCTTTGGCAAGGTTGTATCCAAACTGAAAAATACTGCCCAGATTCTCTATCTGCTTTATTTAGGGCTCTTCTCACTTTTTGTAGTCATCTACTATCTAGCTGGCATGCCTCTATTTGATAGCTTTGTCATCGCTATGGGAACGGCAGGAACCGGTGGCTTCACCGTCTATAACGACGGAATTGCCCACTACGGCAGCTCACTCATCACCTATCTCGTCAGTATCGGAGTTCTGGTTTTTGGAGTTAACTTTAATCTCTACTACTACCTCATGCTCCGTCGGGTTAAGGCTTTCTTTGGAGATGAAGAATTTCGCACGTATGTAATCATTGTCCTAGTTTCTACCGGCTTGATTACTCTTAATACGCTCCACCTCTACCAAGGGGTTTCTAAAAGTGTTGAAATGGCCTTCTTCCAGGTTTCCAATATCATCACGACAACAGGTTTTGGTTACGGAGACATTACCAACTGGCCCCTCTTTTCCCAATTTATCCTCCTCTTCCTCATGGGAATCGGTGGATCAGCTGGCTCAACTGCAGGTGGTCTTAAGGTGATCAGAGGACTTATCCTCTCTAAAATCGCAAAAAATCAGATTTTGTCCACCTTATCTCCTCACCGTGTTTTGACTCTACACGTCAATAAAACTGTAATTGATAAGGATACCCAGCACAAGATTCTTAAATATTTTGCCATCTATATGATGATCATTCTCTCTCTCATCTTTATCGTCAGTCTTGATAGTAATGATTTTCTAGTCGTGACCAGTGCGGTCTTCAGCTGTTTTAACAATATTGGACCTATTCTAGGTACAACCTCAAGTTTTGCCATCTTTAGTCCCCTCTCTAAAATCCTCCTCTCCTTTGCAATGATTGCAGGTCGCTTAGAGATATACCCAATTTTGCTACTCTTTATGAAACGCACCTGGTCTAAACGCTAATGATAATACAATCCCCCTTTTACAAGCAAGTAAAAGGGGATTTTTTCTATTAAAAATGAGAAGACCTTTCGGTCCTCTCCTAATTTGTTTATTCTTTAAGAGCTTTCTTGTAACGAGCAAGTTCTGCTTGATTGGCCCAAACATAGTGACCTGGACGAATTTCTACCATAGATGGCTTATCTGTCTCATAGTCATGTTGGTCAGGATCGTAAACTTTCAAGACCTTCTTGCGTTCCAAGATTGGATCTGGAATCGGTACAGCAGATAGAAGCGCTTGAGTGTATGGGTGGACAGGATTGTTAAACAACTCCTCTGTCTCAGCCACTTCGACGATAACTCCCTTATAGATAACCGCGATACGATCTGAGATAAAGCGAACAACTGACAAGTCATGCGCGATAAAGAGATAGGTCAAGCCCAATTCTTTTTGAAACTTCTTGAGCAAGTTCAAGACTTGCGCACGAACAGACACGTCCAAGGCTGAAATCGGCTCATCCGCAATAACGAAATCAGGTTCCATCACAAGAGCACGAGCAATCCCAATACGTTGACGTTGACCACCAGAAAACTCGTGTGGGTAACGGGTCAAGTGCTCTTTCAAAAGACCGACTTCATGAATCATCTTTTGAACTTTTGCTTTTCGCTCTTCTTCATCTTTGAACAAGTGATAGTTGTAAAGACCTTCAGAGATGATATAGTCAACCGTCGCACGTTCATTTAAACTGGCTGCAGGGTCTTGGAAAATCATCTGGATACGACGGATCAAGTCTGAAGATTCCTTATGAGATTTTTTCCCATTGATCTTATGACCGTCAAAGATGATTTCACCTTTACTAGTATTATTCAAACCAATAATGGCACGACCAATCGTCGTTTTCCCACTACCAGATTCACCAACGAGAGAGAAAGTTTCTCCCTTGTTGATAAAAAAGTTAGCGTTTTTAACGGCAACAAACTTCTTACTTCCTTCACCGAAGGAAATTTCTAAATCTTTAATTTCTACTAATTTTTCAGACATTTCCTTCCCCCTAGTCTTCTAGATGAGCAAAGCCCATTTTATCACGAATCTTGTCATGTAAGTCTGCGATGATTTCTGGTTTTTCAACCTTAGGAGCATTCTCATGAAGCAACCAAGTCTTAGCCCAGTGAGTATCAGTGACTGAAAACTGAGGCGCTTTCTGTTCAAAGTCAATTTGCATCGCATAATCTGAACGAAGGGCAAAGGCATCACCTTTCAACTCCGTATAAAGAGACGGCGGTGTTCCTGGGATAGAGTACAATTCCCCTTTATCATCAGCGAGCTGTGGCAAGCTAGACAAGAGACTCCAAGTATATGGATGACGTGGGTCGTAGAAGACTTCCTCAACAGTACCGTATTCTACAATTTCACCAGCATACATAACCGCCACCTTATCCGCAATACTTGCTACCACACCAAGGTCATGGGTGATAAAGATAATGGTGAAGTGGTACTCATCTTGCAAAGTTTTAAGCAAATCAATGATTTGCGCTTGAATGGTTACATCAAGGGCCGTTGTCGGCTCGTCACAGATTAAGATATCTGGACGACATGCAAGGGCAATCGCGATAACGATACGTTGGCGCATCCCTCCAGAATATTGGAAAGGATACTCGTCAAAACGTTTTTCAGCGTCTGGAATTCCGACCTTGTTCATATAGTCGATTGCCATCTCTTTGGCTTCCTTAGCTGTTTTCCCTTGGTGTTTAACGATAACTTCTGTAATTTGGCTACCGATTGTATTAATTGGATCCAAACTTGTCATTGGGTCTTGGAAGATGGTCGCAATTTTTGCACCACGAATCTTCTCCCATTCTTTGTTAGAAGTCAAGGCTGTCAAGTCTTGTCCACGATAGTCGATACTTCCTTGGGCAATACGTCCATTATCTTCTAACATACCTGTAAAGGTTTTTGTTAAAACAGATTTACCAGAACCAGACTCACCTACCAAGGCAAGAACTTCCCCTTCAATTAGTTCTAGAGAAACGCCTCTGATAGCCGTCAGAACTTTGTCACGAACGTCAAATTCCACGACGATATCGCGAGCAGTCAAAATTACATTACTTTCTTTTGTCATGTCTACTCCTATCTATGTGTACGTGGATCACTAGCATCCGCTAAGTTCTGACCAACAACGAAGAGAGATAGGGATACCAAAATCAAGGTTATCAATGGAATCCAGAACAAGTACGCGTTGGTCGTAACGTTTTGTGAGTAATCTGAGATCAAACGTCCCAAACTTGGCACTGTTACAGGCAACCCCAATCCAAAGAAGGAAAGGAAAGCCTCATAAGAGATAAAGCTTGGCAACATCAAGGTCATCGTAGAAACAATAACAGATACCAATTGTGGCATGATATTTTTCACGATGATTTTAAAGGTTGGTGTTCCAAGTGTTTGAGAAGCAAGGTTGTATTCCAAGTCACGGTAACGCATGATTTGAATACGAATTGAATAAGCAATACCGATCCAAGTCGTCACACTCATAGCGAAGATCAAATTCCAGAAACCAGCACCAATTGAGTAAGTCAAGACGATAACAATCAAGAGAGATGGAATGTTTGAAATAATGTTATAAACTTCCATCATGACGCGGTCAACAGATTTGGAAATCCCCCAAATTCCACCAACAATCACCCCGATCACAAGGTTGATAAAAGTAGCAATTACAGAAATGAGAATAGAGTTACGCGCACCAAACCAAACTCCATCAAACAAGGATTTACCATTGCTATCAGTACCAAACCAGTGTTCGGCATTGGGCTTAATAAAACGAGCGCTAAAGTCATTAACCTTACTTACATCGTTAAAGTCAAAGTCTGAAAACATCGGATAGATAAAACTCATCAAAATAATAGCTACCAATATTCCCAACATAATGATTGTTGATTTTTTCTTTAAAAACTGTCTAAATACAGAGCCCCAGTAAGAGTAGGCAGGAGCATCAATCGTTTCAGAGGCAAAATCATCACGTTTTACGAACTGAAATTTTTCTTTATCAATTGTTGACATTATTTGCCTCCTTTCTCTGTCAATTTAATACGTGGGTCAAGCATAGTCATCCAGATATCTCCTACAAAGAGTGAGAAGATAGAAATACATGTAAAGATGAAGACGAGACCAACTACCATTGAGTTATTTGATGCCTTAACAGAGTCAATCAACATTTTACCCATACCTGGGAAGGCGAAGACTGTTTCTGTCAATGTTGCACCACCAATAACCCCGATTACGGCACCTGGAATACCTGAAACCAAAGGAACCATGGCATTTTTAAAGACGTGTTTATTTGAAATTTCTTTTTCAGATAAACCTTTTGCACGAGCAAAACGGACGAAGTCTTGAGATTGCAAGTCAATCATATAACGACGAATCCAGATTGCTGTACTTGGTGCTCCCAGCAAACCTAGAATGACTGCTGGCAAGACATAGGAACGCCAATCTCCAGCACCTAGGATAGGGAATGAGTCTGGAAGACCAATAGATGATCCAATCAAGCGAACGATATAAACCAAAGCAATCGTTGGAAGGGCAAGCAAGAAGGTTAGAGCACCTGTTGAGAAGCTGTCAATCCAAGTATTCTTGTGGCGAGCCATAGCAGATCCGAGAGGAATCGCAATAGCATAAGAAATAATCAAACCAATCAAACCAGCAACAGCTGAGCTTGCAATCATAGATGGATATTGGTAGTTACTTTCTGTAGCTGTATATGGATCGTCCTTACCATAGTTAGCTATTTCACGCGCATCTGCTTGACTTGGAGATTTGTAGGTACGAGAGTAAATATCTACAGACGAAGTCTTTTTACCCGTAGGGAATTGAACTTCTGATGTCTTGGTTTGTCCTTGGCCTTGTGTGATAACTTGAAGCACTGGCGTGTTTGCATAAGTTGGGTAAGAGTCACCCAAGTTAATGTTCACAAAGTTTTGGTGTACAAACGGGAATTGATTGTTGAAATACAAAAGGTATTTATGTTTGGTACCTGAACCAACCAATGACCAACCGATAGCAGGGTCATTTTCAAAACGAAGATAACGTTCCAAGTTTGGATTCTCAGGGTCTTGAATCTTGTTTGTATGATCAATCTCAAGTAAGTTCGCATAGAATTTGAAAACACGTTCAAAAATTGGAATTTCACGCGTAGCATAGAACTGACCACTCTCTGAAAAGACACCTAACGTCCAACCATTACCGAGTTGGTTGATGTATTTTTCGTAGATTGCCTTATTGGTGTCATTGGCATCTACTGTTACAGATGAGTCCATTGTGCTAGCTTTTTCTTGCAACTCCTTGGTATCGTAGTACTCGATATAGCCCATACGTTCATAAACAGTATTCTCATAATTATCCCGCTTATCTGGAGTCGTTGCAATCTTGTTGTAGTTGGTATCCTGCTTGAAAATCAGTTTCCGAGGAACCATCGTATAGATAATCGTGTAGGTCAAGGTTGTCACCAAGAAAATAGACAACAATGAGCGCAAGACACGCATAAAAATATATTTTTTCATATCGTTTCCTTTTAAAATCCCAAAAGAACCTTCTCCTCATGGAGAGAAAGTTCTCTTGAGAGTTATTTATTTAACGTGATTCGTCAATTCTTTTTGAACTTTTTCGTTTGATTCTTTTTTCTCTTTGAGCCATTTCTCACGAGCTTGTTCGTAATCAGCTTTGGTTACAACCTTGTCTTGTAACTGGATATACTTGAAGTATACATCTGAGCCTTTATCTCCAGATTGGCTGTATGATGCAGAGAATGGTACAACACGAGAAATGAATGGTGCAGCACCACTTGATGACATAGCTGGCAAGAAGAGTGAGCTGTCTGTCAACCAAGCTTGAGCTGCTGCGTATTTTTCATAACGAACATTCAAGTCGCTTGTTTCTTTTCCTGCTTCATCAACTAACTTATCGTATTCTTTCAAACCAACTTGTGCAGCTGCTGCATTTGCTGGATCGTCATAACCCATATAAGTTTTTGTTTGCTCGCTGTTAGTTGTTTTTAAGATATCAAGGTAAGTTGATGGATCTTCGTAGTCTGGATTCCATCCAACTGCTCCTGAAAGATCCCAATCTTCTGCCGCAGCGCTAGCTGCGTAGTAAGTGATGTTGTTCAACTCATCTGTAGAAATTTGTTGGATATCAATGACTACATTATCTTCACCAAGTACTGTTTCAACGGATTGTTTGAAGGATTGAATACGTGCGATATAGTTCTTAGCAGTTTGGTCTACTGGGATATCCAAGTGGATAGGGAATTTCACACCCTCTGCTTCCAATGCAGTTTTAGCTTTGGCAAATTCAGCCTTGGCTTTGTCGGCGTTGAAGAGTCCATCTTGACCATCAGCAAAGTTTACGTTCTTCCACTCATCACCATAAGCAGCCATCTTTTCAGTTACCAAGTCACCGAAAGTTTTTTCACCTGCAGAGACAAAACCTGGTTTCACAAAGAGGTTACGAACTGCAAGAGGAGCACCTTCTTTACCATTAATTTGTGCTGAGTAAGAAGTACGGTCAAAGGCAAAGTTCAAAGCCTGACGGAAGTCCTTGTTAAGAAGGGCTTTCTTAGTAGAAGTCTTCTCTTCTTCAGTTGTCTTAGAAGTATATTTGTAACCTTGACGGTCAATATTCACACCCAAGCCACCAATACCAGGTCCTGATGGAGTATAAAAGATATTATCCTTATAACTTTCTGCTACCTTAGAGTAGTTTGAACTTGTAGGGAAAAGACGGGCATAGCTATAAGCTCCACTTGTAAAGTTACGTTCAATAGACTCTTGGTCTGAACCATCATAGTAAGCAAGGGTTACTTTATCAATATGAACATTGTCTTTATCCCAATAGTTTTCATTCTTAGCGAATTCGATAGATGACTTAGCAGTCAAACCTTTCAGCAAGAATGGTCCATTGTAAAGCAATGATGTAGGGTCAGTCGCTTTAGCAAAGTCAGATCCTTTTGATTTTTCAAATTCTTCGTTCAATGGCCAGAAGATTGCGTAGGCCATCTTAGAGTTCCAGTATGGTTCTGGTTGGTTCAAAGTATACTCAAGAGTATAATCATCAACTGCTTTCACACCTACTGAAGAAAAGTCTTTTGTATTACCTGCTAAATAATCAGACAATCCTTTAACAGAAGTTTCTGCTAAATATAGGGCTTCGGATTTCTTATCTGCTGCGTGTTTCAAACCATTTACGAAATCTTTAGCTGTTACTTCAGCGTACTCTTCTCCATCAGATGTCATCCATTTGACACCTTTACGAATCTTGTAGGTATAAGTCAATCCATCTTTTGAAACTGACCAGTCTTCTGCAACTGCAGGAGTCAAATTCCCATATTTGTCATTTGTGAAGAGACCATCAATACCGTTTGAAGTGGCAATCTTAGTACTTTGTTTCCCTGAAATGAGGTAATCCAACGTTTCTGGGTCAGCTGAATAGATATAACCATAATTTTTTGGCGCTGTTGAATCAGATGATTTAGAAGAACCGCAGGCAGCTAGTACTCCTGCTGCTAATAAAGCAACTCCTGCTGCAACAAATACTCTACTTTTTTTCATGTTTTTAACTCCTCTTGAAAAATTTAGGCTTATTGGAAATTATAACATATATCTTCTAAAAAGTAAACGAATTTTCAGAATATTTAGGCGTATATCTACAAAAAACTTCTCTTTGTCAGAATTTCCCCATTCTTTATTTGTATTTATAAGAAAAGAAAATTGATTTGTCTAGCTCTGTAAGCTTGATTTTTACAAGTCGCTTTTCTCTTTTTTCTTCACATGACATAATCTATCTTCTTAAATTGGATTTTAGAATAAGAAACTATTGACGGGAAATGATTTTCAAGGTATAATAATAAACGTTGAGGCGGTATAGCCAAGTGGTAAGGCACGGCTCTGCAAAAGCTTGATCGTCGGTTCAAATCCGTCTACCGCCTTTCAGTACCTGAATTAACAGGAATTAACCGAATAAAAACGCCCGTAAAATCGGGCTTTTTTATTTTTTTCTTCGGATAAATACGGATAACTTTGAAAAACTTTTGGGGCGGATTGGGGGAAAATATAAAGCAGTGACTCAAGTCACTGCTTTATTCTGTTTCTTCTTCAGTCTCTATTTCAGTGATTTGGACTTTTACCTTGGTAACACGTCCGTTTTTCACCTTGTCATTGGTTAGGATGATTTGTTTGTTTTGGCTGACCAATTCATAACTGAGTTTTTCAGTCGTTGGAATCATTCCCACACCCGTCAAATAATAACCGGCAATGGTATCCACATCATCGCTTTCTAGTTCGACACCAAAGTAGTCATTGAAGTCGTTAAGATTCATGGTTCCCTGTGCAATATAGGTGTCTTCTCCTATTTGATGGACTTCAATTTCAGCCTTGTCAGTCTCATCATCAATCTCACCAACAATTTCTTCTAAGAGGTCCTCCAGAGTTACCAAACCAGCCATTCCACCGTATTCATCTAGTAAGATGGCCATTTGATTTTGGGTATTTCGAAGTTCTTTAAGAAGATCGTCCACAAAGATAGTCTCAGGCACAAATAGTGGCGTTTGGAGAATTCGTTTCCAGACAATATTGTCAAAACCATCCACAAAAGCGGCATTCAACAAGCGCTTGGTGTGAATCAAACCAATCACATTATCCTTATCACCATCATAAACAGGGATACGCGAGAAATTTTGCTTTAAAATACTCTCGATAATCGTTTGACTGTCATCCTGAATATCCACCATAAAGGCATCTGTTCGGGGCACCATTACCTCACGAGCCATTAGTTCATCTAAAGAAAAGACTCCCTGTAACATTTCAATCTCATCTGCATCCAGTGTTTCTTCACTATTGGTGAGCATGTACTCTATTTCATCACGTGTCATCTTTTCATCAGCATCATCAAAGGTCATTGGCGTCACACGGCTCAATAGATTAGTCGAGGCTGATAGGAGCCAAACAAAGGGACTGACAATTTTCCCCAAACCAATAATGACTGGCGCTGTTCGGATAGCCAAGGTATCTTTCAGATTTAGAGCAATTCTCTTGGGATAGAGTTCCCCAAAAACAATGGAAATATAGGTCAAAAATGCCAGAGATAGAAAACTTGCAATAGCGGAAGCTGTTTCACTGTTTCCTATCCAAGATGCAATTTCGCGTCCCAGAGTCTCCGCTAAACTGGCCCCAGACAAGATGGTAATTAACGTGATACCAACTTGAATCGTTGATAAAAAGTGGTTAGGATTTTCAAGTACCTTTAACAAACGGATGTAACGTTTGTCTCCCTCTTCTGCCTTTTGTTCTACTCGGGAACGGTTTAGTGACACCATTGCCATCTCGGTGGCTGAGAAAAAAGCATTTAACAAGGTCAAGATAAATAATAATACAAACTGTAGCAACAAATGCTGACTGCTCGGGTCTTCCATAGTCCTTCTCCTAAAATAGTATCTTGTGTTTCATTATATCATAAAATTCTTCAGGATTCACATTATTTTTCATTTAAACTACAACTCCCCTGCCTCTAGAAGACAAAGGAACTGTTTTATTGTATCTATTGTTTCTGATCTGTCACCGTTACTTGACCTGTTCGGTAATCAAGCTGAATTCCCTTTTGAACATTGGGGATTAGCACGTTGAACTCCAATTCGCCATCCGAAGATTTGGCTTCAATTTGTGAAGCAGATGGAACTAGATCCTCATTTGTCGCATAGTGGAGTATCACGCGGTAACGGACCCTCTTATTTTTGTCCAAGGATTTTCTGACCAAACTCTCATAGTAGTTCTGACCTGTCGAATCTTCAGCCTGCGCTTGGTTAGCCCAAGCTGTCTGGACTGCAATGTTCTTGGGGTTGCTGGTAGAGGCATCAAAACCATCCAAACCACCTATCAAGGCATAGCCCAGCAGGTGTCCTCTATCAACTGCATGTGTATAGGCTCCCTTTAGATTCTTAACTTGATGCCATCCCGGTGGTGTCCAAGAAGTGGATCCATTTCCAGTCTCTTCACGATTCTTATATTGCCGAGTCGCTTTGGATAAGATGGCATTGGCAACAGTTGGGACTGTTTCTTTTCCAATTGTCTTTGTTTTATTATCCGCATAGGGTTTACTAGAAACCTTGGCATCTAGATTGGTTTTATTGCCATTGACAACAAAGGCCCCTGCTCCATTCCACTCGAGCTCCCCCTTGATTTGGTTCTTAATTGACTCAGTTAAGACACTTTCAGCCAGCTCCTGACTGGGAGCTTCTGAAGCTTGTTTTTTCTGACTAACCTTAGTTCGAGGGCTATTTGGTGCCGACTGCATCTGCTTGATATAATAGCTTCCCGCAGCCAAGAGTAAGAATAGAAGTAACCCTATCAAAGTCTGTCTTGTTTTTTTGTCCATTTTTCTCCTTATTTCTTTAGAAAAAGACTGGTCTCCCAGTCTAATTTCCTGTAAATTTGCTAATCAATTCCTGCCACTTTGCCGGGGATAAGATAGCCCATGGATCCTGTCCCTTTCCTAGGATGCCATAGCCAACCATCAAGCCGATTCCTAAAGCAAGGAAACCTATCAAGAGAACAATAAAAATCAACAGTAGGCGACGGAGTACATAGCGTAAGTTTTTATTCTTCTTCATCATTTGCCTCGATTCGCTGAATCTTCGCTCCTAGCTGAGCCAACTTCTCATGGAAGCGGTAGTAACCTCTATCAAGGTGGACTAATTTACCGACAACTGTTTCTCCTTGCGCCACCAAACCTGTCAAAATCAAAGCAGCACTAGCGCGAAGGTCCGTTGATAGAACTTCTGCCCCTTGCAAAGCCTGTCCCCCAACAATACGAGCTGTGTCACGGATAATCTCTGAATGCAAGCCCATACGGCGCATTTCCTCTAAGTGTTGGAAGCGATTCTCAAACACCGTTTCCACCATGGTGGATTCCCCTTTTGCGACTGTCATCAGAGCTGTAAATTGTGCCTGCATATCTGTTGGAAATCCTGGATGTGGTAAGGTTTTTACATGAACAGCCTTGAGATTTTCAAGTTGAGAACGAACACGGATACCTTCTGACTCCTCTGTCACTTCAACACCCATCTCAAGTAGTTTTGAAATCAAGGGACGATTGTGTTCCCAAACTGCATCACGAACGAGGACATCTCCACCAGTCATAGCTGCTGCTACCATAAAGGTTCCAGCTTCAATACGGTCCTGTACTACAGTATGAGTCGTACCATGGAGGTCCTCGACACCAGTCACTGTGATTGTTTCGGTACCAGCTCCCTTAACCTTGGCTCCCATTTCATTAAGGAAGATAGCGAGATCAACAATTTCTGGCTCACGCGCAGCATTTTCAATCACTGTCACACCATCAGCTAAAGTTGCTGCCATCATCAAGTTTTGTGTTGCGCCGACACTAGGGAAGTCCATGTAGATATGAGCGCCATGCAAGTGGTCTGCCTTGGCTTCGATGTAGCCAGCTGTCTGAGTGATTTTAGCCCCCATAGCTTCCAAACCTTTGAGGTGGAGGTCGATGGGACGACTTCCAATAGTACAACCACCTGGCATGGATACCTTGGCATGACCTACACGAGCAAGGATTGGTCCCAAGACAACGATGGATGCACGCATCTTGCTGACATACTTGTATGGAGCTTCCTCCGTGATATCACCAGTCGCATCAACCTCGACAATATGAGCTTCCTCATCAAAGTCCACCTTGGCATTCAGACCACGAACTACTTGATTCATGGTGAACACATCTGACAAGATTGGGACGTTCTGCAAGACTGTCTTACCCTTGCTTGCTAGAATAGTCGCTGCCAACAAGGGCAAGACTGCATTCTTTGCTCCCTCGATTGTCACACTCCCGACCAGACGATTATCTCCGCCTTGAACCACAATTTTTTCCATAGTTGTTTCCTTTACTTTTGATTTTATAATAGTCCTCTAAGCGCTTCTTGCCACAGTTGATATAAACTGATAAAGAATGAACTCAAGATGTAGCCCATTACAATACTAAAGAAGCCGACCAACAGACGAACTTTTTTTGTGTTAGTAGCGGTCACTTTTAAAACCTTTTCCCATCTCACAAGATCCTTCAAAAGGTAAAAACTCAAATAAATAAAGAGTATATGACTACTTAGAGTGAATAATAATTGAACCATTTGACTATTATACCATCTTATTCGCTTGCGCGCTAGTTTTCGATTTTTCTACAAATTAGGGATTGTTTTTAAGGTAATCAATCGCATCCTGCAGGGTCTTAACAGGAACGATTTTCATCTCTGTTTTGATCGTTTTAGCAGCTTCTAAAGCTGTTTCATAGTTGCTTTTCGCATTGGGATCTGCTTTTTTTGCTTCCTCAGTGACTGGATTGTCAGGAGCAAAAAAGACGCTCGCTCCCTGACGAGAGGCTGCCACTACTTTTTTGTCAATTCCACCGATATCGCCAACATTTCCATCGCGATCAATGGTTCCCGTTCCCGCAACGATACGGCCATTACGAAGTCCTGGATCTGCTATCTGGGTGTAAATAGCTAGGCTAAACATGAGACCGGCGCTTGGCCCCCCGATACCTGCTGTTGAAAAACGAATCGGAACATCACTGGTCACTTCCGTACGGTCAATCAGACCAATCCCAATCCCGTTTTTCCCGTTTTCGAGAGTGATAATTTTACCTTCTGCAGACTTGACTTTTCCGTCTTCTTCATAGGTTACTTTGACCGTGTCCCCTAATTGTTGAGAATTGACATAGTCGACCAAGTCTTTTGAACTGTCAAATGTTTTGTCATTAACAGCCGTCACGGTATCTGCAATGTTCAGAATGCCCTTAAAAGTTGAATTGTCTGTCACGGTCAAGACATAAACTCCCAGATATTTGAGTTCAATATCTTTTCCAGCCGTCTTCAATCCTTGATACTTGGCCATGTTTTGAGAAGTTTGCATGTAGAATTGATTGATCCGCATAAACTCTGCATCCGTAGAGCCACCCGTAGTCTCCTTGGCACTTCTAATATCTGTGAAAGGTGTTAACCAAGCATAGACAAGATGCGATAGGGTTGCGTGTCGAATACCGACTGTTACAAACTGGTAAGCTCCTGCTTCTGTATCTTCTGTTTCATTGACTTTTAAAACTTGACGAATATCTTCCGCTCCACCTGGAACTTCTATGTAGTAAGGTAAAGGTACTACAAAGGCTAAAAAAGTCACTACTAGTGCTAGGATGACATATAAGGGCCATCTAGTTTTTTTCTTCATGTTCTAATTCCTCCACAACACTGTTTGGTACATATTGCTGAATCTCCTGACCAAACTTCAGAAGTTCTCTCATGGCTGAAGAGCTAATATAAAGATGCTCTGGGCGACTATATAAGTAAATGGTTTCGATTTCTGGAGCCAGTTGATGATTGTAGTAATCAAAACTAGACTCGTATTGCAAGTCGGTGGCATTCCGCAAGCCACGGACAAGGTTCTTAGCACCCAGTCTTCTTGCAACATCGACGACTAGTTGATCATGAGAAGAAAACACCTCTACATTATCTAAATGCGCCACCGCTTTTTCGACTGCCCGTTTGCGGTTTTCAACGGGGAGAAAACCTTGTTTGTGGGGATTGTAGAACACCCCGACATAAAGCTTATCAAAGAGTCTGCTGGCTCGTTCAATGATATCCAGATGTCCATTTGTCATCGGATCAAATGAACCGGTAAATAATCCAATTTTATCTGACATAGACTGTCACCTTACTAATCCCATATATTTTTTCCTTCCAGATGCCTAAGCAGGCGATTTCTTCTGGAAGTTCTACAGACTTATCGGTTTCACAGACAACCATGATCTCGTCGGAAAATAGGTTTCTTTCTGCCATTTTTTCGATATCTGCAACGATTTGTTCCTTGGCATAGGGAGGGTCTAAAAAGACCAAGTCAAAGGGACCTGTCACCTGCTTCAAGGCCCGTTCAGCCTCCATCTTTAAGAGCTGAAATTTAGAAACTTCCTTGGTCATTTGGATATTTGCAGCGATGATAGATTGGGCTCTTCTATCCCGTTCCACTAAGACAGCATGGGGCATCCCTCTTGACACAGCTTCAATAGACAGACCACCACTGCCAGCATAGAGATCCAAGACACGACCACCCTCAAAATAGGGACCTATCATGTTAAAGATAGCTCCACGCACCTTATCCGATGTCGGCCTCGTCGTCTTGCCTTCTAGCGTCTTGAGGGGTCGCCCCCCGTAGATTCCTGATACGATTTTCATACCGTTTATTATACCAAATTATAGGCAAAAAGAGAAAGAAAACCGAACCTTGCGGTTCGATTCTCTACAAAATATTTTCGTAAGTATCGCGGACTTCTTGAGGCCAAACACTAGTCTGAACTTCTCCAATGTGTTTCTTGCGAAGCAAGAACATGGCCATCCGAGACTGTCCGATACCCCCACCGATTGTCAGTGGGAAAAGACCGTTAAGCAGGGCTTTATGCCATTCCAGCTCCAGACGATCTTCGTCTCCTGTAAGAGCCACCTGGCGACGAAGTGTATCCTCATCTACCCGAATCCCCATTGAGGAAAGTTCAAAGGCACAACCAAGAGATTCGTTCCAAACTAGAATATCGCCATTCAACCCTTTGTAGCCATTTTCAGACTCTGTTGTCCAGTCATCGTAGTCAGGTGCACGGCCGTCATGAGGTTTGCCATCAGGCAACTCGCCACCGATACCAATCAAGAAGACAGCACCAAACTCTTTACAGATTGCATTTTCACGCTCTTTCGGTGTTAGGTCTGGGTAACGTTCTACCAACTCTTCTGTATGGATAAAGGTGATTTGTTTTGGCAAGATGGATTCGATATCGTAGCGAGCTTCTACAGCTAGCTCTGTCAGACGAATAGCCTTGTAAATCTTTTCAACTGTTTCTTTAAGATAAGCGATATTGCGTTGACCATTTGGAATCACTTTTTCCCAGTCCCACTGGTCGACATAAACTGAGTGAGTCGCATCAAGCGAATCTTCATCTGGACGAAGGGCCTTCATATGAACAAATAGACCTTCACCTTCTCCAAAACCAAAGCGAGCCAAGGTGTGGCGCTTCCATTTGGCTAGTGAGTGAACGACTTCATAAGTTTCATCTGGAATCTGCAAGACCTTTACGGATACTGGATGTTCGACACCGGACAGGTTATCCTGCATCCCATCCCCGACCTTGCTTAAGATAGGACCTTGAACTTCAACAACTTCTAACTTATCTTTCAAATACTGGGTAAAAGTGTTTTTAACAAAGGAAATCTCTTCTTGCTGATGAATAAAACTTTTCTTCATAAACAGCTCCTCAAAAATTAGTTAAAAGCATTATACACCTATTTCCAAGAAAAGAAAAGAGTAAATAAGAAAAAGTCAGTGCTCTTTCGAACACTGACTCTGTCATTCATTAATCGTTTCGACCAAAAATTCGTAAGATGCTAAGGAAGAGGTTGATAAAGTCTAGGTAAATGCTGAGTGCCATTGAGACGATCCAACCTGTCGCTACTTGTCCTCGTGACTGCTCATAAACATAGCGAATCTTTTGGTTATCCCAAGCAATCAAACCTGAGAAAACCAAGACCATGGCAATACTAATCATGTAGTCAAAGAAGCTATTGGCTAAAAATAGATTCACAACCATGGCAATGATGAGGCCGACAAGCGCCGCCATCAAAGCTCGTCCCATTCCACTTAAATCCTTCTTGGTGAAAATTCCGATTGCCGCCATGACAAAAAAGAGAAGGGCACTAGATACAAAGGCTGATAAGACGGTCCCAGGTGTATAAAAGGCTACGACAAAACTGAGCGTAAATCCATTTAAAACAGAATAGACTAAAAATACTGGGAGAGCTGCTGGGCTGTTTTTGGCAGCCATGCTACTTGCAACAAAGACCAGAGCAAGCTCTGCAAAAGTTGCAATCATCAGCCAGAGACGACCATGCATTAAAAAGTAAGTCAATTGAGACTGAAAAACTGTCAACATCAAAGCTGACACGAGAGCTGATAGACCAATCCCAAGTCCCACAAAGGCATAAACCTTAGCGTAAAATTGATTGAGACCTGAACGTTCTTGAATAATCGTTTGATTCATTCTGATTCTCCTTTTTCTATAAATATGTCTTGATTATAACAAAGATTTTATAAATCAGCTAAAATAAAACATCAATATACCTGCGGCAACCGCCACATTGAGACTCTCTGCCCGACCTTTCATGCTAATATGAACCAGCTGCTCAGCACTCTCAACCATGGCAGGACTAATCCCCTGTCCTTCATTTCCCATGACTAAAGCAAAGTTTTCTAGGGGAGAAAGCTCACGATAATCCTTGGAATCTCTCGATAAAGTCGTTGCCAGAATGGGCAAGTTGCTCTTCTTTGCCTCTTCTACAAAAGCGGCAACTGGCATACGATAGATGGGCAAGTGAAAATGACTTCCTTGCATGGAACGCAGGGTCTTGAGACTGTAGATATCTGCTGACTTATCTGAAACAATAACCCCTGTAAAACCTGCCGCATCCGCCGTCCGAATCATGGTGCCAACATTACCAGGATCTTGGACTTCCTCTAAAAATAGAAACTTACCCTGACGAAGATCAGGCAGTCCTATTTCCTCTTTTTGAATCACTGCAACAATCCCTTGAGGAGTTTGCGTATCTGCCAAATCCAGCAAAATCTCCTCTGAAACCCAGATAGTTTGAGGAAAAGCGACTAGCTGATCTCGGTAACTTTCTAAGGCAAAAATCTTCTCAATCGTTACTCCTGCTTGAACAGCTTCTTCAAATAAGTGCCATCCTTCAATCAAATAAGCAGACTTTCGATATTTTTTTTGATGTAATTTCTTGGCATTTTTTACCACAGAATTGGCTTTTGAGGTTATAATAGTCATAGAAATATTATAACACAATCAAAGGGGTTTGGTATGCAAAAGGTTAGAATGATTGCCCAAGGCAGGGTGCAGGGTGTTGGTTTTCGCTGGGGTGTTTATACTTTAGCGCTTGAAATCGGTGGCATCACCGGTCGTGTCTGGAATAACGACGATGGCACAGTGGAAATTCTTGCTCAGGCAGACTCCTCTGCCACTATGGCAAAATTTATCCAAGAAATCCGAAAAGGTCCGACACCTTTTTCAAAAGTCACCTATCTAGATGTACAAATGAGCAACTTTTCATCCTATCCAGACTTCAAAGTCGCAAATTAGGTCTCCAGAACTATTGTATATTTTACAAAAAAACAGTAGAATAGAAAGGTATAATTTTTAAAGAAGGAATGAAAACATTGAAATCTATTAAACGTTTTGCCCTCTCTGCTATGGGAGTGGCTATGCTACTCGTCTTGACAGGCTGTGTCCAAGTAGACAAAGCAACAGGACAACCTACTGGTTTTATCTGGAACACTATCGGATCGCCTATGGCAGAGGCTATCAAATACTTCGCTACTGATAAAGGTCTAGGCTTTGGTGTGGCTATCATTATCGTAACCATTATCGTACGTTTGATTATCTTGCCACTTGGTATCTACCAATCATGGAAGGCAACGCTTCACTCTGAAAAGATGAATGCTCTCAAACATGTGCTCGAACCACATCAAACACGCCTTAAAGAGGCAACAACTCAGGAAGAAAAACTAGAAGCACAACAGGCTCTCTTTGCTGCACAAAAAGAAAACGGCATCAGCATGTTCGGTGGTGTAGGATGCTTCCCTCTCCTCATTCAGATGCCTTTCTTTTCTGCTATCTACTTTGCAGCCCAGTATACTGATGGAGTATCTAGCTCTACCTTCTTGGGTATCAATCTCGGTTCCCCAAGTATAATCCTTGTCGCCTTCGCTGGTATCCTCTACTATCTCCAATCACTCCTTTCACTTCACGGAGTAGAAGACGAGATGCAAAGAGATCAACTCAAGAAAATGATTTACATGAGCCCACTCACGATTGTCGTCTTCTCCCTCTTCGCACCAGCCAGTGTGACACTTTACTGGGTTGTCGGTGGTTTCATGATGATTCTCCAACAGTTCATCGTTAACTATGTTGTTCGTCCAAAACTTCGTCAAAAAGTACGTGAAGAATTTGCTAAAAATCCACCAAAAGCAAGTTCAGCATCAACTACAGGCGGGCGAAAAGATATCACTCCTAACCAAGCAACTGCAATTACGACTACTAAGAAACATAAAAAACGCAATGCTGGTAAACAACATTCTAGAAAATAAAGTAACGGCTTAGCTGAAAGACTAGGCCTTTTTTGCATCACAAAAGCCTGATGTTTCCATCAGGCTTCTTTTTTATCCATGTACACGTTTCATATAGTCTTGATAGCTTTCTGTGTCCATGAGTTTTTTGGCATTCTTGACACGGTCTGCTGTTGGAGGTTTGACCCCTTCAAGCGAATAAGGAATCCCAAGTTCACGCCACTTGAACTCACCCATCGTGTGATAAGGTAGGATTTCAAACTTATCAACATTTTTGAGGGTCTTGACAAACTTACCGAGTTCAATCAAGTCCTCATCTCTGTCTGTCAAGCCTGGAACCAGCACATGGCGAATCCACACAGGCTTCCCAATATCTGATAGATATTTTGCACAAGCCAAGATGTTTTTATTGGTTTGGCTGGTAACAATTCTGTGTTGTTCGTCGTTGATCTCCTTGATATCCAAGAGAACCAAATCTGTCACCGCCATGAGTTTATTAAACTTTTCGAGATAACGTGGTTTATTACGGAACGGAAGAGCACAGGTATCCAAGGTACAGTGGATCCCTTTTTCCTTGGCCTTGGTAAAGAGTGCAATTAGGAAATCGATCTGTAAGAGGGCTTCTCCTCCACTGACAGTGATCCCTCCCTTGTCTCCCCAGAACCCACGGTAGCGAAGAGCTTCTGTCAAGACATCATCTACTGTCCGTTCGCGTGATTTATTGGTCTCCATAGCCCATGTATCCGGGTTATGGCAGTACTGGCAACGCATGTGACAACCCTGCAAAAAGACAATAAAACGAATTCCAGGACCATCTACCGCCCCAAAACTCTCTGTCGAATGCACCATTCCTGTCACTTGTCCATAGTCAATTGTTTCTTCAGACATATCGTCACCTTCCTTGAAACCGTTTTATAGTTTAATTATATCACGAGTAAGATGAAAAACAAGGTTTTTTTGTCTATTTTTTAGAAAGCAATCTGTTTTTCACTTTCATTTTCAATTTCTTTTAATGATCCGATTCAAAATCAAAACCATACAAGGTTGCGAAATAGTCCTCAGGGCGCTCTGCACGGCGGATTTGGCGAGCTTTCCCTTCTTGGGTATAGAGGATTTCTGCAGAACGCAGTTTGGCATTGTACTGGTAACCCATGGAGAATCCATGTGCACCTGTATCATGAATCACTAGCAAATCCCCTATTTCTGTATGAGGTAGTTCACGATTGATGGCAAATTTATCATTGTTCTCACAGAGTGAACCGACCACATCTACGACCTCAACTGGTCCGTCTGGATGAGTCAGATTGGTGATATGGTGGTAGGCACCGTACATAGCTGGGCGCATGAGATTGACTGCTGAGGCATCCACACCCAGATAGGTACGGTAGGTTTTCTTTTTATGGGTGACTTTGGTAACGAGAACCCCGTGAGGTGCCAGCATAAAGCGGCCCAATTCAGTGAAAATCTTGACCTGACCAAGCCCTGCAGGCGTAAGGACTTCCTCATAAACCTTACGCACACCCTCACCAATCATCGCAATATCATTTGGCTCCTGGTCCGGGCGATAGTTGACTCCGATTCCTCCAGAAAGGTTAATAAAGTCCAGTGAAATACCCAATTTTTCTTTGATTTCCACAGCTAATTCAAAGAGCTGACGGGCCAACTCTGGATAGTAAAGATGGGTCACGGTATTAGATGCTAGGAAAGAATGAATTCCAAAAATCTTGACTCCTTTTTCCTTCAAAACAGCAAAGGATTCAAAGAGTTGATCCTTGGTCATACCAAACTTGGCCTCCCCAGGATTGTCCATGATGTCTGTTCCTAACTCAAAGACTCCGCCTGGATTGTAACGACAGGAGATGATTTCTGGAATGCCTGCCGCTCGCTCTAGATGTTCAATATCTTCAAAGGCATCCAAGTTAATGGTTGCACCCAATTCACGCGCATAAGCGTACTCTTGGTCTGGGGTATTGTTAGAAGAGAACATGATTTCAGAACCCGGGAAATCCAGCTTGTGACTCATCAAGAGCTCCACGTAACTAGAACAATCCACACCACAACCTTCCTCTTGGAGAATTTTCAAGATGGCTGGGGTTGGAGTGGCCTTAACTGCAAAATATTCTTTGAATCCCTTATTCCAAGAAAAGGCCTGGTTGACGGCTCTTGCTTTTTCACGGATTCCCTTCTCGTCATACAAGTGAAAGGGAGTCGGAAACTCTGCAACAATCGTTTCTAAATCTTCTCGGCTGATAAATGGTGTTTTCATAAGCATCCTTCTATTCTGTTTGCAAAGAAAGGCTGGGACAATCGTTCCAACCTTTAGTTCTATCTCTTATTTGTCTTCGTCAAAGATATTTCCAATCTCAACATCGATGGATTGGTTCTTGACATCAATATTGGTTACCTTCAAGAGTGACTTGTAATCGAACTGCTTTTCACGTTCTTCTTGGGCATTGTCGGCAAAGACTGCAACGCCAGCTAGTTCCGAATCAAACTCACGCAAGAGACTGATCATCCCATTGACAGTTCCCCCACCTTTCAAGAAGTCATCCACGATCAAGACACGACTGCCTGCCTTGAGGCTACGTTTTGAAAGGAACATTTTCTCAATGCGGTCACCACTTGAACCTGATACATAGTTGACACTGACCGTTGAACCTTCGGTAATTTTCAAGTCACGACGCACAATGACAAATGGAACATTGAGGACATTGGCAACTGCATTTGCGAGTGGCACACCTTTTGTTGCTACTGTCATAACGGCATCGATTTTTTGGTCCATAAAACTCTTGGCAATGATGCGTCCAATATTTTTCAAAATGGCAGGCGTACTAAGCAGATCAGACAGGTAGATATATCCACCTGGCAAGATGCGGTCGCTTTCTGAAAGTTTGTCACGCAAGTCTGCGATCATTTCTTTGGCTTCATGACTAGAGATTGATGGTGTAAAGATAACGCCACCACCTGCTCCAGTCACAGTCTGAATATGGCCGATTTCTATTTCCTCAAAGGCACGCTTGATAATCACGATGTCCTCTGAAATCGATGATTTAGCAGATTCGTACTTTTCTGCAAAGGTATTGAGACTTGTTAGTTTGTATGGATTATTAATCAAATAGTTGGAAATGACAACCATCCGATCACTTCTTCTTAATTTCATTTTTATTTACCATTCCATTTAATTTTGATATTTTATCCATTATACCACATTCACATAAAAAAACGAACATTATTGCGTAAAAAAATGCTCGTTTTTCTTAAATTATTAATCTAAATCTGGCTTATAGAAGGAACGATTGTCCATAGCGAAGATTTTATTGGTCATCTCTCCTTTGTCCACCAAAGCTAGAGCCGTTGACATCATCATCATGCTGGCATCCAGATTATCAATCATATGAATAATCTCTGCCTCCATAATGCGTGGTCGGACCGGACTTCCATACTCCAGCAAGCCATGATGACTGAGAATGACATGGCGCAGTAGCACCACTTCTTCTCTGGTATCATCGATGCCGAGTTCCATGACTGTCTTGGTAATTTCGCTATCGATGAGGGCGATATGGCCGATGAGATTGCCTCGCACTGTGTACTCCGTCTGATCAGGACCACTGAGTTCTAAAACCTTGGCCAAGTCGTGCAACATAATCCCAGCATAAAGCAGGCTCTTATTGAGCTGAGGATAGATGTCGCTAATGGCATCTGCCAAACGCACCATGGTGGCTGTATGATAGGCTAAACCAGTTTCAAAGGCATGGTGGTTGGTCTTGGCAGCTGGATAGGAGTAGAATTCCTTATCATACTTGGTGTAGAGATTTCGGACAATTCGTTGCCAAACAGGATTTTCTATTTTGAAAATCATTTGCGACATATAGTCACGGATTTCCTTGACATCGACTGGTGACTTGACCTTGAAGTCAGCTGGATCATTGGGTTCGCCAGGCTGAGGCAGGCGGAGAGTAATTTGATTGACTTGAGGAGTATTATTATAAACTTCTCTGCGCCCTTGCATGTGGACCACTTTCCCTGCGGTAAAGGCCTCAACGTTATGAGGCTGAGCATCCCAGAGTTTTCCTTCAATCTCGCCACTATCGTCTTGGAAGGTAAAGGCTAGGTAGTTTTTCCCAGCTCTTGTCTGTCTCAGGTCAGCTGATTTGATCAGGTAAAAGCCTTCAAACAGCTCATCTTTTTTCATGTGACTAATCTTCATATTCTTCCTCATTTTCTTGGAAATGGAGTAGATCAAGCGCAGGCTCACCTTCTGATAACTCAATGTGACGGAGCGTCCGCTCAATAGCTGTGGTGCGACGGTTTAATAATTCATCAATATTGCCAGAGGCATGTTGAAGATGTTTTTGTGCCTTAACCAAAATCCCCCCGAACTTGCCAAACTCGGTCTTGACGCTTGCAAGGGTCTTGCTGATATGGTCGGCACTCTTTTGGATATTGAGGGTTTTGAAGCCAACTGATAGGGAATTAAGCAAGGCTGATAGGGTACTTGGACCCGCGACAATAATCTGCTCCTCCCGTCTCAAATCATCAAAGAAGACCGGATTGCGGACGATTTCTGAGTAGAGTCCCTCTGTCGGAACAAACAAAACTCCAAAATTGGTCGTCCGAGGTGGTGCTATGTACTTGCTCTTGATATCCTTGGCAAAACGCTTGACGCTTGCTAAAAGCGATTTACGACAACGTTCGATTTCGTCCTTATCGCCTGCTTCATAAGCTTCTTCTAAGCGGTAATAATCCGCCAGTGGAAACTTGGAGTCAATTGGTAGGTAGACATATTCCTGGTCGCCTTGGCCAGGTAACTTGATGGCATACTCTACTCGCTCGCTAGAGTTTTCAACCGTTGCATATTCTCGTTCGTACTGGGCAGGTGTCATGATGTCTTCAATGATTTGCCCCAGTTGCAATTCACCCAGAATTCCTCGCGTCTTGGTTCCTGAGAGAACCTTGTTGAGGGCTCCGACATCACGGGCAACTGTCTGCATTTCACCTAGGCCACGATTGACAGATTCTAGTTGCTTGGAAACTGTCTCAAAAGAGGCCTGCAAGCGCGTCTGCAAGGTCTTTTCCAGTTTTTCCTCGACCGTTTGGCGCATTTGTTCTAAGCGTTGGTCATTTGATTCCTGCAAGGCTTGGAGGCGTTGGTCAGTCTTATCTCTGGTTTGGAGGAGGTTCTCATTCATCTCCTGCCGAACCTGAGTCAGACCTTGGTGCAACTCCATTCGTACTTCTTGCAAACGGTCGCTGACAGCCACTTCCAAGTCTTTTTGATCCAGCTGACTGGCTTGCCTAGCTTGTTCAAAGCGATAATCCAGTTGGTCTGAAAGATTGTCTGCTTGATCCTCCAAACTCCTGGCTAGGTACTTGTCTTGCTTATCCTGCCTTTGCCAAATGAGAAAGAGCCCAGCTAGGTTGACAATTAATAATAGTAGTAATACAGTCTCCATCCTACCTCCTGTCCTTGCTATGCAGCACGACGACATAGCCATCTGGGCAAGTTACCGAAACTTCCCTATCTATATATTCGTTAGAAGCGTACACTTTTTTAAAGAAAAAATTTTCCTCTGTCAATTCGTACTTAGCTCCGATAATGGTCAGCTGGCTATCCCGAACCGGCATAAAGGCAAGATAGTCGTAGTCCGAGCGGGGCTCTAGTTGACTGGTCCCTTCTGGACAATAGGCAATCAAGTTTTGCCCATCCTCAATCGCTATCTGGCGCATATAGGGTGCCAACTTGGGATTGCTAGGCAGAAAGACATTGGCCAGCATGTGGTCAATACGACCACCAAGAGCACCGAAAATAGTGACCTGAGCCTGAGAATTTTGCTCAAAGATGGTCAAGAGAGCCAATTCCAGATCCGTATCATCCTTTTCTGGCTGAGCTTGAACAAAATGTTGGGTACGTTTTTGAATCAACTGACGTTCGTCTGCAGTCACCGAATCAAAATCCCCAACTGCTAGAGCGAGAGGCAGATCTTCTTCCAAGACCCAGAGCGAACCGCGATCCACACCGACAAAGCAATCAAAATCCGTCCGATAATGACCGCGATCTCCGCCGGCAAAAACGGCAACCCTAGTCCAATTGTTTTCTGAGAGTTTGCACTCGTTCATTGACATCTCCCTTAAAGACATAGGATCCTGCTACAAAAACGGTCGCACCAGCTTCTTTGGCTTGAGCAATGGTCTGGTCATCAATACCGCCATCGACTTCAATTTCAAAGTTCAAACTTTTTTCCTCACGAAGGGTAACCAACTCACGAACCTTATCCATGGTTTCAGGCAGAAAAGCTTGTCCGCCAAATCCAGGGTTAACTGTCATGACTAATACTTGGTCAACTAAGTGTAGCACATGCTTAATCGCCTCCACAGGTGTCCCAGGATTGATAACCACAGAAGGTTTGACACCGAGCGAACGAATTTTTTGGAGGGCACCATGGATATGAGGCGTTGCTTCTACATGGATACTGATAATGTCTGCACCTGCACGCGCAAAGTCTTCTAGATGATGCTCAGGATTTGATACCATCAAGTGGCAGTCAAAGACCATCTTGCTATGAGGACGAAGAGCTTCAACCACACCTGCACCAAAACTGATTTGTGGTACAAAGTGACCGTCCATGATATCGATATGGGCATACTCTGCCCCAGTTGCTTCTAGGCGTTTGATTTCACGTTCAAAGTTGGCATAATCTGCTGCCAGAATTGACGGAGCAATCTTGTATTGAGACATAGGTTTCTCCTTATTTTGGAATTTTTTTGCTGACTTTTTTATAGGTTTCTCTGCGATTTTCAATCTCACTGAGAAATTGCAGGTAGTTGTCAAAACGGAAGCTGGCAATGATGCCCTCTTCTACAGCTGGCTTGACGGCACAGGACGGCTCATGGGTATGGGTACAGGTACGGAATTTACAATCTCGACTGACACTAGCAATCTCTGGAAAAGCTTGATTGAGGTCTTCAGCCGTTGACACTTCATAATCCAGCGATGAAAATCCTGGCGTGTCTGCGATTTTCCCACCATTGAGATTGTAAAAACTAACAGCTCGAGTGGTATGGCGACCGCGACCCAGACTATCTGAAATTTCTCCTGTTTCAAGATTGAGGTCCGGTGCGATTTTATTGAGAAGGGTTGACTTCCCAACACCTGTCTGCCCCATAAAGACTGTAACCTTGCCTGTTAACAAGGGCAGGAGTTCTTCCTTACGGGTCACAAAGTCATAGCCAATGTCACCGTAAGTCTGCTGGTAAAAATCCAGTTCTCCTCTATCTTCCAGCAAGTCCATTTTAGAAATATAGACGATAGGATGGATGCCCTTGTGCTCCAAAAGAACCAAGAAACGATCCAGCAAATTGCTGTTGAAGTCCGGTTCCTTGACGGACATGATCACCACAGCTTGGTCAATATTAACAATAGGCGGACGGACCAGACTATTTTTCCGTTCGTAGATCTTGAGGATATAACCTTCGGAATTTTCCTCCGCAGAAAAATCTACCCAATCCCCAACATAGGGCGTATGGCCTTTTTTGCGGAAATTTCCACGCGCACGTGTCTGATAGACTTGGCCATCACTCTCGACATAATAGAATCCTGCCAAGGCTTTAATGATTTGTCCCTGCATCTTAGAGTCCTTGTCCTTTAAGCGCATCTGCTAGACTGGCAAATTCTTCTAAGCTGAGAGCTTCACCACGTACACTTGGTGACAAACCTGCTTGGTCCAAAGCCTTGGTCAGCTTGTCCTTGACTTCATCAGTCTTGCCAAAGTAGCCTGTTAAGTTATTCCATAAGGTCTTGCGACGATGAGTGAAGCTAGCCTTGGAAACCTTAAAGAAGAAGTTCTCATCTTTTACTGCTACAGCCGGCTCTGGACGGCGTACCATTTTCAAAATGGCTGAGTCCACGTTTGGGGCTGGCACAAAGACCGTACGAGGCACGATGAAGGCAACCTTGGCTGTCATATAATACTGCACAGCAATCGACAAACTACCGTAAGCCTTGGTATTTGGCTGTGCTGAGATGCGATCCGCCACTTCTTTTTGCATCATGACCACAAACTCACTAAAAGGAATCCCACTCTCGATCAAGTGCATGAGAATAGGCGTTGTGATATAGTAGGGCAAGTTGGCAACTACCTTAATCGGCAGGTCTGGATTTTTGAAATTCTGGATATGCTGAGCTAGGTCAACTTTGAGAATGTCCTCGTTGACTACTGTTACATTGTCAAAATCACGCAGGGTATCTGCCAAAATCGGTACCAAACGGTGGTCGATCTCAAATGCCATGACTTGAGCTGCACGCTCAGCCAAAAATTCTGTCAAGGCACCAATCCCTGGCCCGATTTCGATGACATTAACCTGATCATCAATTTCAGCTGTATCCACGATTTTTTGAAGGATATTGGTATCCGTCAGGAAATTTTGCCCGAAGGACTTTTTAAAGGTAAAACCGTGACGCTCCAGCACTGCCTTGGTCACGCTATAATCTGCAATTCTCATTCATTCTCTTTTCTAATATGAACGACGATATATCCAAACAAAATCATTTCCTCTAGAGCCCTGATGAATCAGGTCTTTTAAATAAACATTTGGATTCGTCAGTTCTTTTGTTTCCGTATTATAACTTGTTATTGTCTTTCCACCATGTCGAAGAAACCATTCCGTATCCAATCCAGACAGATATCTATCCTTTTGAAGAAAACTACAAAGCTCCTCAACTGTCATATCCTCCGGGATATCAAGGTCCATCTGATGAGAAAAAACATCATCCCCCATGCAGATAGACTCTCTGTCAACTTATATTGTCATTTCGATCTGTCCTTATAAGTTTCTATTTTAATGCTATCAAAATAGATAATCCTAGAAATAAATCAACTATAATATATCGTCATATATACGAGGAACTATTTAACATCCCTTAACTTATCCTGGCTTCTTCCATTTTCATTAGGAACACATCAAACAACTCCATATACGGAATTTTCACTCACTATTGAAACAACTTGTAAAATCTGTTCTATTTTTTAAAATCTTTATCATTCATCGTTTGAAAAAGTCAATTGCTCAAGTAAGGCATAGAGTTTTTTCTGCTCTTCTTCTTCGTAAGCAGATCTATTTGCTTTTACTTCCCTGCATTTCTCGTCATACAAAAAACCGTCATATCCGTCTTCTGTAGATAAGGCTGTGTAGACTTTCGCCATTTCTTCAGGACTAATCGAAAATCTTGACTTGATTTTATAAAGATTTTTCATAAAAGCGCTGAGGTGATTATAGCGGCGCATATCTACTTTGACATTGGTCACACGAATTGCCTGAATTTTAATATCTTTCCAATGTTTCCGCATATAAAGCGACAGCATCAACAAGGCTAATTTATTCTGATAATAAGTCTTAGCAGGACTGTAATATTTTTGACCAGCTAAATTTTCAAAATCAAGTTTCATGAAGGGATAAAGCACTAGCCCCTGGGAAGAAATATTAATAATCCGTCCACTCTCTGACTTTTCCAACAAACCTTTCAACAGGAAAGAAAGCAGGAAGGGCGCAACAACATTGGTCGCAAATTGTTTTTCTAATCCATCCTTAGTCATGATGGGCTTTTTGACTGATAAATCAAAGTCAGCTGCATTGTTAATTAGAACGTCTAGAACGTCTTCTTTTTGAATATACTGTTCCGCTGCTTTCCTGACACTCTTCATATCAGATAAATCAGCCAAGATATAATCTACATGTGGATTTCCTGTCTGCTGACGAATTTCCTCACAAGCTTGCTCGGCAGCCTCTTGCCGCCTACAAAATAGGGTCACTGACCACCCTTTCTCAGCTAACTGCCTTGCAGCTTGATAGCCGATACCACTGTTACCACCGGTAATAATTACTTTTTCCATTTTTTACTCCTTTAAACTGAATATTTTGTCATAACTTCTTCCACTTCTGCTAAGGTCACCCCAAATAACTCTAATCGCTTGAGGAGTTGCTTGCCGTTGGAATAGCCGATGCGAAGCTGTTCGCCTAGATACTCTCGGCGTCTACGACTGTCTGCTCCCGCTAAGAAACCTAGGCGAATCAAGTCACCACGACTGATGTCAAACTGACTCTCGTTTTCAAATTGCTCTGTCACCTGAGTCAGCGCTGTTTTTAGATCTTCATAGCTGGCGTGTTCAATTCCCAGAGAACGTCCCTTAGACTTAGATTTGGGAACAGCCTCATCTTGCTTGAGAAAGGCATGCTGCACCGTTGGAATGGCCGTCATAATCATGCGCCGGATCCGCTCCCCATTAAAATCTGGATCTGTAAAGACAATGACTCCATGCAATTCATGCAGGCGCTGAATGCGTTCTATATCCTGGTCATTTATTGCGGAACCTCGTGTCTCATAGGTTTCCACGTCAAAGTAACGTTTGAGATTGGCCGTATCATCGCGACCTTCGACCACAATGACTTGGGAAATTTTTTCTTTCATCACTTGCTGTCCAATCCAAAGATACGCTCCGCATTTGCAGTTGTTACTGCGGCTAACTCCTCAGTCGTCATCCCACGCAAATCCGCGATAAAGTCCACCACATAGCGTGTGTAGGCTGTTTTGTTTTCACGGCCACGTTTAGGAACAGGAGCCAGGTAGGGCGCATCCGTCTCTACCAAAATCTTGTCCAAAGGAAGTTCTCTAGCAGCTTCTTGGATATCCGTTGCTTTCTTAAAAGTCACCACTCCTGAGAAAGAAATAGTCATACCAAGCTCAACAAACTTCTCAGCCCACTCGAGAGAGCCTGAAAATGAATGCATAATCCCACCACGAGGACCAACGCCCTCGCTCTTGATAATCTCATAAGTATCTTCTAGCGCATCACGAGTGTGGACCACAAAAGGCAAGTTCAAATCCTTAGACAACTGAATCTGACGACGAAAAATCTGCTCCTGCACTTCCTTAGATGCTGTCATCCAGTGGTAGTCCAGACCAACCTCACCTAAAGCAACAACCTTGGGATGTTTTAGCTTTTTAAGCAAGTAAGCTTCGACCTCGTCTGTGTAAGTCCCTGCTTCCGTTGGATGCCAGCCAATAGTTGCGTAGAGTTGCTTATACTCATCTACCAACTCTAGGGCACGTTCAATGGTCGGCTTGTCAAAACCAACAATATTCATCTGTGTCACACCCATCTCAGCAGCCAAGGCGATTTCTTCTACCTCATGTCCTGCAAATTCTTCTACATTTAAATGTGTGTGCGTATCAAAAATCATCTCTTCTAACCTCATTTTCTTCCATCTATTATACCAAAAATAGCATCCCTCGGCTTGGAAAAATATCCAAAAATCAGTCATTCTCCCTTGACTGCCCTTTTTCAAAGCAGTATAATAACACTTATTGAAATTTTCATCAAAGGAAAAGAAAATGTTTAGAAAATTAAAATATACCTTTATCGGTCGACCACTCAAGTCTCTCACAGACGGCGAAGGGGGATTACTTGGAAAAATGCAGGCACTTGCAATGTTATCCAGTGATGCCTTGTCTTCTATTGCCTATGGACCTGAACAAGTCATTCTCGTTTTAGTTAGCCTCTCTCCTCTCGCTATTTGGTGGAGCCTCCCTATCGGTATTTTTGTCCTCTTACTGCTCGCTAGTTTGACCATTTCCTATCGTCAAATCATTCATGCCTATCCTCAAGGTGGTGGGGCTTATATGGTCACTCGGGAAAACCTCTCCCCTGAACTAGGCTTGATTGCAGGGGGCAGCCTCCTTGTTGACTATATGCTGACAGTAGCCGTATCCGTTGCGTCTGGGGCTGATGCTATTACAGCAGCCATCCCTGCCCTCCATCCCTACAATCTTCATATCTCTATTTTCCTAGTCTGCCTGCTCATGCTCTTGAATTTAAGAGGATTGAAAGAATCTGCCAGCTCTCTGATGATTCCCGTCTACCTCTTTATCTTCAGTACCGTCTTTCTCTTGCTTTATGGATTCTTTCAACTATTTACAGGGTCCCTAAACTATCAGGCGACTTCAACCATTGGACAAACTGTTCCGAGCCTTTCCATCGTTCTCCTACTAAGAGCCTTTACCAGTGGCTCTGCCTCTCTGACAGGGGTTGAAGCTATTTCAAATGCGGTACCATTTTTTAAAACTCCGAAAGAAAAGAATGCTGCTCAGACTTTGACCATCATGTCGCTGATTTTGGGATTTCTTTTTGCAGGCATTACCTTCCTAAACTACTGGATGGGTATCACGCCTCAACACGGAGAAACCATCCTCTCGCAAATGGCCAAGGGCATTCTTGGTGATTCATTCTTTGGTCATGCTAGCTACTATCTCTTCCAGTTCTCAACAGCCTTGATTCTAGCTGTAGCTGCAAATACTGGCTTTTCAGCCTTCCCTATGCTGTCCTACAATATGGCCAAAAACAAGTACATGCCTCATCTCTTTATGGAAAAAGGGGATCGCCTTGGCTACTCCAACGGTATCTTAACTCTGGCCTTTGGGGCTATGATCCTTCTTCTCATTTTTAATGGGAATACTGAACGCTTGATTCCTCTTTATACTATCGGGGTCTTCGTTCCCTTTGCCCTTTCTCAGACTGGGATGATTCGCCATTGGAAAAAGGAAAAAGGAGTAAACTTCTTAAAATCTGCCTTCGCTAATATCCTTGGGGCCATCATTTGTTATGCCATTGTCCTCATTTTACTCCTCTTCAGACTGGGTGATATCTGGCCATTCTTCCCAATTATCCTAGTTCTAACCTTCCTCTTTTTGTCCATTCACAACCATTACCAAAAAGTGGCAAAACAACTGCGACTCTACGAAGGAATTGAAAAGCGCACTTATGATGGCAACCTTGTCCTTGTCCTAGTAGGAAATGTTACTCGAGTAAGTGTCGGAGCCATTAACTACGCTCAAAGTATCGGTGACGAAGTGTTGGCCATGCACATTTCTACTAAAGAAACGGCGGAAAAAGACCAAGAAATCCTCCAGGAATTTGCCGACTACTTCCCAAGTATCACTCTGAAGAATATCAATACCAGCTACCGCGACATCATCACCCCTAGCGTTAAGTATGTCAAACGAATCGCCCAAGAAGCTAAGCAAAAAAACTACACCGTTACAGTTCTCGTCCCACAGTTTATCCCTAACAAGCCTTGGCAAAATATCCTGCACAATCAAATGAGCCTCAAACTAAAATACGCTCTCAGATGGCATGAAGACGTCGTTGTCGCTAGTTACTCTTATCACTTAAAAGAATAAATAAAAACTCAAAATCAGTAACTTATATCTGATTTTGAGTTTTTTGTATGTGACCTTTTAAATGAGCCCTCCATGAGTTCCATTTGAAATGACCGATTTCGTGGACAATGCGCTCTTTAAAATCAAAAGAAAAGCCAGTAGACTCGAGTTCCTACTGACTTCTTTGTTGAATTCGTTTGGATTATGCAGCCAAAACTTTGCGTCCTTTACGACGACGAGCTGCCAATACGCGACGACCGTTTTTAGTTGACATACGGTTACGGAATCCGTGTTTACGCGCACGACGAAGTTTACTTGGTTGATAAGTACGTTTCACGATGAATACCTCCTCATAGATTTTGTATTCGTTTAGCCGGCTATAAAGTGATCAGTTACTAAACATACTTTACTATTCTATCTGATTCTTACCTATTTGTCAATAGCTCTAAGGAAATGTTTCCTGCTTTTCCCTATGAAAGCCTTATCTACGATACTGACTCAAGAAACGTGTCATCTTTTCTTGGATTTGTGCCAATTCGTCCACACGAGGAAGGTAAACGATACGGAAATGGTCTGGTTCCTTCCAGTTAAAACCACGACCATGAACCAAGAGAACCTTTTCCTGCTTCAAGAAATCAAGAACGAACTGTTCATCATCATCGATGCGGTACATATTGCGGTCAATTTTAGGGAAGATATAAAGACCCGCCTTCGGCTTGACCGCAGACAAACCTGGGATATCTTGGATAGCATTGTAAATGAAGTTTCTTTGCTCGTAGATCCGTCCACCAGGAAGGAGCAATTCGTCCACCGACTGATGCCCACCTAGCGAGGTTTGTACGACTTGCTGAGCCAAAACGTTAGAGCAAAGGCGCATGTTAGACAGCATATTAAGACCTTCAATATAGCCCTTGACATGTGTCTTAGGTCCAGATAAGACCATCCATCCTATACGGAAACCAGCGATACGGTGAGATTTTGAAAGACCATTCATGCTGACACAGAAGACATCTGGAGCCAGACTAGCTACTGAGACATGCTCATGACCATCCATGACCATACGATCGTAGATTTCATCCGCAAAGATAATTAAGTCGTTTTGACGTGCAATTTCAATAATCTCCAACAAGAGTTCCTTGGGATAGAGGGCTCCTGTCGGATTATTTGGATTGATGAGAATAATAGCCTTGGTATTGGAAGTAATTTTTGACTTGATATCGTCAATATCAGGGTACCATTCTGCAGCCTCATCACAGATATAGTGAACGGCATTTCCCCCAGCTAGGCTGACAGCCGCTGTCCAGAGAGGATAGTCTGGCATAGGTACCAAGACCTCATCTCCATTGTCCAAAAGCCCCTGCATGGACATGACAATCAGCTCACTGACACCATTTCCAAGGTAAATATCATCAATATCCACATTTGGGAATTTCTTCAGTTGGCAATACTGCATGATAGCCTTACGGGCTGAGAAAATCCCTTTGGAATCAGAGTACCCTTCGCTATCACGCGCATTCATAATCAAGTCATGAATGACCTCATCTGGCGCTGTAAAGCCAAATTCTGCTGGATTCCCTGTGTTCAGGCGTAAAATCTTTTCTCCATTTGCTCGCATACGCATGGCTTCTTCCAAAACAGGACCACGAATATCATAAGCAACATGCTCTAGCTTGCTAGATTTGTTAAATTCTTTCATCTTTTTTCCTCAATTCGTCAGGATAGTAACATTATACCACTAGAAAGTCGCTGCGACAAGCTTCCATAAACAAGGAAGCAAAAGAAAAAGCATTGACAAAGAGAACCCTCACCAATTCTCTTTTCTTTTATTTCTATATACGCACTAAGTCTATGACCAACAATATGATTTAAAATATGATTTTTGCTTTACTTCTTTAGTGAAAAGGGTTACAATAAAAGTAAGAAAATTTCAGGAGGTTTCATTATGGCACAACGTTACCAAAATGTTATGGTCGCAATTGATGGTTCTAAAGAAGCGGACTTGGCTTTCGTCAAAGGTGTTTACACTGCTCTACGCAATGAATCCAAGCTCACCATTGTCCATGTTATTGACACACGCGCTCTTCAAAGCGTATCTACCTTTGATGCTGAAGTTTACGAAGAACTCCAAGCCGATGCTGAAAGTATGATGAAAGAGTATGAAAAGCGTGCAAAAGATGCCGGTTTAACTGATATCCACATCGTCATCGAGATGGGAAATCCCAAAACTCTCCTCGCTCGGACGATTCCAGACGCAGAAAATGTTGACTTGATTTTAGTTGGTGCTACAGGTCTCAATGCCTTTGAACGCCTCTTAGTCGGTTCTTCATCTGAATACATTCTCCACCATGCAAAAGTCGATTTGCTGGTCGTGAGAGAAAGTGAAAAAACATTGTAAATAGTAAGAAAAGGAGCCTGAGGCTCCTTTTTGTTACTTATTATTTCTATTTCTATTTCTTTCTTTATGTCGCTCATAAGCCTTAAGCTGACGTTGTAGCTCCTGTTTAATGGCAGGTTCTGGAGCATATTTTTCTTCCCAGTCATCTGGTTTTAAAATTTTGTGTGTAACTGGGTCAAAATGAGCTTTTCCATCAGGGAAAACCTTCCCCATATTCGCTTCATGAACAATATCAAAAATGCGTTCTGGATCCACTCCCATCAAAACAAAACTACCGTATGTAAAATACAGTGTGTCGATCAAAGCATCCACTTGACCGACCAGGTTTTGCTTCGCAGGTGTTTTTTTCGCCACTTTCTCTGCCGCCTTATCAAGTGCCTCATGCATGCTTGCAAGGGAGTCTTGAAATTCTTCCTCTGAAGAACTTGCAGCGCGGACAAACTCTACTAATTCTTCAATTTTAAAGTCTGCGCGGTGGGTTGCACCCTCAGCATCCCATGCCTGTGGCTCTTCTTGAGTTCGTTCATCCATCATGTGGTGGAAGGTTTTAACCTTATTAAAGTGATAGTCCCGACTGACAAACACTTTTTCTGAAGCTAAAACGCCAAAGTGCTCGAGCGCCTTGTGTATGCCATCTTGTTGATTGCTTGCTGTGATATGCTTGGCAACTTCTTTGGCACTGCTACTGCCATTTCCCATAGCGACTGACATACCGACACCTGCTAACATTTCCAGGTCGTTATCTGAATCACCAAAGGCCATGACTTGGTTGAGATCAAAGCCATATTCTTTTCCTACTCGGCGAATGCCTTCTAGTTTGGAATTTCCTTGGTTGATGATATCTGCTGCAAAAGGATTGCTTCGAGTTAATTTCAAATCTTCAAAATCAGCTGCTGCCTTCTCAGATTCCTCTGGCGTCATCAGCATCAAAACTTGATAAATGGGTTGATTAATCAAGTTAAGCAAGTCGTCTTCCTTTTGAGGAACTGCCTTGCTGACCATTCGATTAAAAGAACGGCTAACAGTTCTTGTCAGCACAGTCGGAATAAAACGACTAACCAGTTGAGAAAAGGAGCCGAGACCAAATGACATAATCTTCGAACCAACAACGGCGTGCTCGGTTCCAAGAGCGATTTCTTTACGCTCCTTTTTAGCATAAGCAATCAGTTGACGCAGGCTTGACTTAGCAATCGGACTTGCAAAGAGTACCTTTTCTTTATTAAAAATGTATTGGCCATTGTAGGTCACCGAAAAATCCAAGTCCAAGTCTTCCATCAATTCCTTGACAAAAAACGGTCCTCGTCCTGTCGCTACTCCAACAAGCACCCCTTGTTCTTTGACAATCTTAATCGCGTCCTTAGTGGATTTCAAAACACTCTTGCGATCGTTGACTAGCGTTCCATCGATATCAAAAAAAACAGCTTTGACTTCCATCCTATCCCATTCTCCCCTTTTGTGTTACAATGATTATACCACATTTCAGAAAGAGTGAGTAAATCATGCCTAAGAAAATCCTTGTTTTGCATACAGGTGGAACCATTTCCATGCAAGCAGACGCCACTGGTGCCGTTGTAACTAGTCAGGACAATCCTATGAACCATGTTTCCAATCCGCTTGAAGGGATTGAGGTTCATGCCCTAGACTTTTTTAATCTGCCAAGTCCCCATATCAAACCCAAGCATATGCTTGCACTCTATCATAAAATCAAAGAGGAAGCTGATAACTACGATGGTGTTGTCATCACACACGGTACAGATACCTTAGAAGAAACAGCTTACTTCCTTGATACCATGAAAATTCCACCCATCCCCATCGTTCTAACAGGGGCCATGCGTAGTTCAAACGAACTTGGTAGCGACGGTGTTTATAACTATCTGAGCGCTTTGCGAGTTGTCAGCGATGACAAAGCAGCCGACAAGGGTGTACTGGTCGTCATGAACGACGAGATCCACGCAGCCAAGTATGTTACCAAAACTCATACGACCAACGTCAGCACCTTTCAAACCCCAACACATGGACCACTTGGCCTTATCATGAAGCAAGAAATCCTCTACTTTAAAACGGCTGAACCTCGTGTCCGGTTTGATCTCGAGCATATTCAAGGTCTAGTTCCCATCATCTCAGCCTATGCAGGTATGACAGACGAGCTGATCGATATGTTGGACTTGGAACAGCTGGATGGCTTAGTCATTCAGGCCTTTGGAGCAGGCAATATTCCCAAAGAAACAGCTCAAAAGTTGGAAAATCTCCTGCAAAAAGGAATCCCAGTCGCCTTGGTCTCACGTTGTTTTAATGGTATTGCTGAACCTGTCTACGCCTACCAAGGTGGAGGGGTACAGTTACAACGAGCTGGTGTTTTCTTTGTCAAAGAACTCAACGCTCAAAAAGCTCGCCTCAAATTATTAATTGCCCTTAATGCTGGACTAAAAGGACAGGCCTTAAAAGACTATATGGAAGGCTAATCCTCTTCTCTAGAACGCAAAATCAGGAAATCTTCACGATTCCCTGATTTTTTCTATTTACGTTTTCGTGTAGAGCGACGTTCTGTCAAACCATGAGGTAGGAGAACTTCACGTTCTTCCAACTCTTCCTTATGCATAATCTTAGTCAACATACGCATGCTGATAGCACCTAAGTCATAAAGAGGTTGGGCAATAGTCGTCAAGTTTGGACGAGTGAATCGTGCAATCTGAGAGTCATCTGTCGTGATGATTTCAAACTCTTCTGGCACAGATACACCATGGTCAGCCAAACCATTCAACACACCCGCTGCCAATTCATCACCTGTTACAACTGCAGCTGTAGCTTGTGATGAAATCAAGCGTTCTGCCAAGGCATAACCATCGTCATAGCTGTATTTTGATTCAAAGACCAAACCCTCACTATAAGAATGTCCAGCTTTTTTCAAGGCTTCCTTGTAACCGATCAAACGAACCTTGCCATTGATATCATCGACAAGTGGTCCACTCACAAAAGCAATTTTTTCGTTTTCTTTAAGAAGGTAGCTCACGGCATCAATCGTTGCTTGTTTGTAGTCGATATTTACACTTGGAAGTTGATGTTCTACATCCACAGTACCAGCAAGAACAACCGGTGTCCGTGAACGAGAAAACTCTGAACGAATCTTTTCAGTCAAGTGATAGCCCATAAAGATAATCCCATCGACTTGTTTTGAAAAGAGAGTGTTGACCACTGAAACTTCCTTTTCATCATCCTCATCACTATTTGCAAGGACAATGTTATACTTGTACATTTCAGCAATGTCGTCAATTCCCTTAGCAAGCGTTGAGAAATAACCATTGGTAATGTTAGGAATCACAACTCCGACTGTCGTTGTTTTCTTGCTAGCCAAACCACGTGCTACCGCATTGGGACGATAGTCCAAGCGATCAATCACTTCTAGGACTTTTTTTCGAGTGTTCTCTTTAACATTCTTGTTGCCATTAACGACACGGCTAACTGTTGCCATTGAAACTCCTGCTTCACGGGCGACGTCATAAATCGTTACTGTATCATCTGTGTTCATTCCGTTTCCTTTCTATAATGAAAATTTCGCTTTCACGCATCTACTTACTCCATTTTATCACTTATTGTAAACACTTTCAAGTATTTTTAGGAGAAACTTTGAAAAAATTTCATTCTTCATTCTCATTTTGAAAAGGCGAGTACGATTTCTTGATTTTTGAGATATTTTGCTGTATGATAAGGAAAAATAAAAGGGGGAGGGGAACTCTTATGGCTTTTACAAATACTCAGAGACGTTCTGCTAGTTTTGGTGTTGTGACCAGCCTGCCTGACGATGTCATTGACTCTTTATGGTATATTATCGATCATTTCCTGAAAAACGTCTTTGAATTAGAAGAAGAACTTGAGTTTCAACTGCTCAACAATAAGGGGACCATCACCTTCCATTTTTCTAGTCAGCACCTTCCGACTAGTATTGATTTTGATTTCAATCATCCTTTCGACCCGCTTTATCCTCCTAGGGTCCTTGTTTTAGACCTAGACGGCAGAGAAACCATCCTCCTTCCAGAAGAAAATGACCTATTTTAAAAACTCTAGCTTCTCGGCGCAAACTGCTGAGGAACTAGAGTTTTCTTTTTCTAATAAATGGATCGACTGACAACTAGACCGTTTGGTTTTGTATACTCTAAGTCAAGGTAATCCTGATAAGTCCCTGGCACAATGAAACCTTGGGGACTCAATATATCAGTCCCAGCTTTTCCCACAATAGAGTCTGCCAGCAAAACACAGTTGGTACTGAGAACAAAGTAGGTCTTAAACTCGGATGAGCTGAATTTATAGAGGGTCGCATCTGCTTCCTCTTTCAGTTGGTAGGAGTAGGTATGCTTTACCTCGCCCTCTCTTCTTTTCATCAACTGAGAGCTCGGCTCCCAAGGAATTAACAAATCTTCTATTTCTTCTAAACGAGCTTGGATAGCAGCTTTCTGTTGGTCCGTCAAACTCAGACCATAAGCAAACAAGGTCTTCTGACTTTCCCTCTTACAAAGCTCAATGTATTTTTCCCGATTGGCCTTAAACAAAACACCGTCTCCAACCATACCGAATAAACGCTCCGAGTGAGGATCATAGGAACCATAGGAAATAACCTTCCCTTGATAACAAATATCTACATGTCCCATAGCGAGGAAGAAGGAGGTTTCTGAGGTATGGACAAAAATTTCCAGATCAACCGTCTGATCGTTTTTTCTTTCTGAATGAACTTCTCCTTCTTGACTTTCATGATTTGCCAGCCACTCATTTAGTTTTCGCAAGGTACTGATAGGGATCAGAGCCGTCACAAAGATCGGCAAGGTCATTCGCATTCGTCGTTTTAGCTTGGGATTTTTTTCTATCCTTTCAAAAAAGAAACCGTCCCGAAGGCTACTAGCCCCTAGCATGAGCAAGTAAAACCCAAGCAAGAGCAATTCAAAATTCGCTGCATCGTGAAAAGGAGAGATGCTATAAATCCCAAATCCTATCATCCATACAGCATCGAAGAGATGATGGATCCGAGGATGAATAGCATTTTTTCGATAGAGAGACCAGGTCACAAGACTAATACCACCCGTAAACAGCTGGTAGCTCGCAATGACAAAGACTAGGAGATAGAGGGCAAGGTCTTGCAAGATGATAGAGTCAAACACGAGAGCCGCGACCACCAGCTTGGCCAAGGTTACAAAGACATTTTCCCGACGTTTTTTATCCTGAAACCAGCGAGTCAACAAGTGCCAAACTGCTGACAAGGAAAAGTAGCCCATCAGCAACTGGTACCCCATTCGCGGAATAACTTGTCCAAAACGAATCAAGAGAAGCCCTAAAACAATAGTAAGTAGTCCCTCCCCAATACTCTTCCACTTACTATAGGTCTCGGAAAGCTTAGGCATTTCCTTGCTCCAACTGGTCAACCAAGTATCGAATTGGTTGCTTTAGGATTGGATGGATAAAATGGGGAGCTATTTCCACTAACGGCTCAAGGACAAAGAGGCGTTCTGCTATATAAGGATGAGGCAAGATGAGGCCGTCTGTGTAAATGATCTGGTCCTCCACAAAGAGTAGGTCCAAATCAATCAAACGAGGCCCCCAATGCACTTCTCTCACCCGTCCCATTTCTGACTCAATGGCTAATAATGTTTCTAACAAGACTGGAGCCGGTAGCCAGGTTTCTACTTCAATCACCTGATTGACAAAGCTATCTTGTTCCACACCACCCCAAGGCTCTGTCGCCAAGACACTGGACTCTTTGAGAATATGGATACCTCGAGCTCGCAATTTGTCAATAGCTTGTTCCAAGTTTGCTTGCTTGTCCCCCATATTGCTTCCTAGAGCGATAAAGGCCCGCTGCTTACGACGGTGAATGGTCACTGAGCATGTATCTAGTGGCAAATGCACTGGCGCCCATGGTTTTTTGAGTTCCAACTTAATCTCTTGGACAAGAGGATAGGTCTCAAAGGTACGTTCAACGAGTTTGTAAGCTACCGTTTCAATCAAGTCCTCAGTGCTTTCCTGAAACCAAGTCGTCCACTGCTGACACAATTCTCCGTAATGGACAGAGGCTGTTAAATCCAAGTCTGTAGCCGCCTTGGTCATATCATAGGATAAGCTTGCGGAAATAACAAACTTCTGCCCCAATTCCTTCTCACTAGGAAAGAGACCATGATAGGCAAAAATTTCCAAATCTTTAATCTGCAGTTGATCCATAACTAGTCCTTTCTAGAAAAATCCGCATGAAGCGGATTCTTTTTATACTCAATGAAAATCAAAGTGCAAACTAGGAAGCTAGCCGCAGGCTGCTCAAAACACTGTTTTGAGGTTGCAGATGGAAGCTGACGTGGTTTGAATCTGATTTTCGAAGAGTATTATAGTCCCATTAGACGATAAGCCTGATCTCGGAGGTCCTTATCTGTTTCAAATAGACCACGAGCGACTGTTGTCAAAGTCGCAGTACCTGGTTTTCTGACACCACGCATGCTCATACACATATGCTCGGCCTCAATGACAACAAAGGCTCCCTTAGCCCCCAGATAGTCCATCAAGGCATCGGCCACTTCGATATTCAGCCGTTCTTGAATCTGTGGTTTTTTAGAATAAACTTCAACCGTACGGGCTAGCTTAGACAGGCCTGCCACCCGACCATCTGGAATATAGGCAATGTGCGCCCTCCCATAAAAGGGCAAAAAGTGGTGCTCACACATAGTGTGGAAAAAGATATCCTTCTCCACTACCATATTGTCATCAATAATCTCAAAGGATTTTGACAAATGTTCCTCCGCAGTCTGACCAAGACCTGAAAAAATCTCTTGGTACATACGGGCTACACGAGCAGGTGTTTCCTGCAAGCCCTCGCGGTTAGCGTCCTCACCAACAGCCTCGATAATCATTTTTACAGCCGTTTCAATCTTTTGTGTATCCATTCTCGTTCTTCCTCTCCATCAGATAGGCTCTCACTTGGCTCAAGAAATACAAGGAACCTGTGACAATCCTAACTGTTTGTTTCTCTTCATTTTTATCTGTCAATTTCTGCTCTAGAAAATCCTGCCAACTTTGGTAATTGAGATTTCTAGACTTGGCTGTCTCTTTCAGCACGCTTTCATCCGTCGCCCGACTATCGTCAAAATGTGTAAGGGTAAGCTCGGTATCTGGCATTTCCCCTAGCAAGTCCAGCATATCCTCCAAAGCCTTGGTTTTGATGCAGGTAAAGAGGATTTCCTTATGATAATCCGCAAAGCGTTCTTGTAAGGTTGCTAATAAAGCCTTGATAGCATGGGGATTGTGGGCCCCATCCAAAATCATCATAGGTTCGCTAGACAGAACCTCCAAACGCCCTGGCCATCTGGTTTCTTTCAAAGCTTGATCAACCAAGTCATTACTTGCCAACTCCCGTCCATCTTCTTGACAAAAAGTATCAAGTAAAGCTATGGCCATCCCCGCATTCTCTATCTGATGTAATCCAAGCAGACCTGTTTGAAAGCGATCTTGTCTGACAGAACTGGTATAATCAAAGATTTCACCCGCTACCACGCTTTCTTGATAACAAACCTGATAATCTGTCCCATAGGCAAGTCTCGGTGCATGTTTCCCTTCCGCAATGCGGTCGATAACGGCCAAGGCTTCAGGAACAATATGACCTGTCACCAAGGGAATGCCTTGCTTGATAATACCAGCCTTCTGCTCTGCTATGGCTTCCAAGGTGTCACCAAGTAGGGCTACATGATCCAAACCAATGGTCGTAATGCCTGTCAAAATTGGCTGGCAGACATTAGTACTATCCAAAAGACCACCCATGCCGACTTCCATGATAGCCACATCTACTTGTTCTGAGGCAAAGTAATCATAAGCTAGGGCAGTGATAATCTCAAACTCGGTTGTTCCCTGCAAATTGGTAGCAGATTCCCCCTCAAGCAAAGACTGATAGTCTGCCATGAGGGCTTCTAGCCTAGCCTCGGGAATGGATTCCCCATTAATGCTAATCTGATCCGTATAATGAATAAGATAGGGCGAGCTGAACACCCCAACTCTTAGACCTAGCTTTTCCAGCATCTTTTTCAAAAAAGCAATGGTAGACCCCTTACCATTGGTCCCGCCGATATGGATGACCTTAAGTTTGAGATGGGGATTGCCTCGCAGAGCTAGGAGTTCCACCATTCGTTCCAAACCAAAATGCGGTTGGTCCGTCCGGTAGTGGGCAATCCACTGATTGTTTTGAATTTCGTTCATCTTATTTATATTGTTTTAAATCTAGATTTTCTGCATCATCTGCCAAACGAATGGCTGACGCAATTTCAACCGCCATCCTGTGACTGGCTACATCGTGCACGCGCACCACTTCCACACCCTGTCTCGCAGCGATACTGGTTACATGAGCCGAAGCTGTGTCCCGATTGCGGAAACCAAGTTCGGTCTCAGGATTAACTTCAAAGCCATTTTCTTCTAGGATATTAATGACAAACCGCTTGCGCGAAACTCCAAGAAAGATCGGATAGCCTTTCTGATGGAGTTTATCCAGATCCCGTAGAAGAAGCAGATTTTCTTTCTTAGTCAGACCAAAGCCAATTCCTGGATCCAGCAAAATGTTTTCTCTTGCTATCCCAGCTTGGTTCGCTCTCGCTAGAGCACGTTCAAAGAAAGCCTCCATCAAGTCTTCGATTGGCATTTTTTCAAAGTCAGCTAACTCTTCCTCTGTAAAAGCTTGCCCAAAACCAAAATGAGGAAATATGAGCGAACTAGGGTGCTGAGGTCGAGCCATGACTGGATTAAACATGATAACCACTTTCGCTCCAGCCTTAGCAACCACATCCGCCATTTTCTCATCTCCCATGAGACCAGTGATATCATTGACCAAATTGGCACCAGCTTTCAAAGCAGTCTCTGCCACCTGACTTTTCCAAGTATCGATGGAAATGAGAACATCACTTTCCTCACGGATAGCTTTAATCACTGGAACAACACGCTGGATTTCCTCTTCTATCCCAACATAGCTACTGCCCGGCCGAGTTGCCGGCCGAGTTGATTCTCCACCGATATCTAGCATGCTCGCTCCTTCTGCTATCAATTTACGAGCCTGCTGGAGTGCCTGCTCAAGAGCAAAAAACTGACCACCATCTGAAAAGGAATCTGGCGTCACATTGATAATTCCACAAATGGCTGTTTTTTCGCGGTTGACTTTATTGGACATAACGGTTACTCCCTTAAGGTTCTCTACCATATTATCTCTCTATTTTACCATAAAAAGAAAAAAGATGGACACTTTAGTATTCATCTTTTCCAAGTAGGCCAATGGTTTAGAATGATAGACCTAGATTTCTACTAATCAATACCAATAAGGCCAACAAGCAAAATGCAATACCATTGAGAATCATATGAAGCAAAATGGACATCTCCAAACGCTCAGTCTTATAGGCTGTCCAGGTCAAAACCGTTGACATCCCTCCATAAATAATCACAGAAGGTAAATTGGTTGGCATATGAAGCAAGGCAAAGACGATTGCACCAACAATAAAACCTAGTTTTTCTTTTCCACGGAAAATCTTTTGGGGAATAATCCCACGACACAAAATTTCCTCACAAATAGGAGCAACCAATACAATCAAGAAGAAGGTAGAAATCAAGGAACTATTCTGAACCAAACCATTCAGCGTTGATTGATTACTCGTCGTTGTTTCATTCATCATGCGAAGCAAAGCTGAGCCCAACAAATTAGTAGCAAAGATCACTAGATAACTCAATACCAAGCGAGCTAGGTCCTTAGCCTTAAAAAAGGATAGATTAAAGGTAGCAAGCTTTGTTTTCCGCGCACCAATGATGAACACCGCCAAAACGACAATAGACAAGGCACCAACTAAGAGTCCTGACTGCAAAAGCGGAAATTGTTTAGAAGTCAACCAAGCGGATAACCCTAAAGGAAATTGTGATAGGACAAAAGCTGCTAAAAGGATGAGAATCCACATCCCTCTGTCCCAAACCTCTCGCCAGATCGTCTTTTCTTTCATGATATACCTCCTTATAGTAAAAGGGGGATAACCCCTTTTCTACTATTATATCATTTAAAGCGCCATACTGATATAGTTAAGGATAAACAAGGCATCCAAAATCCAAATCATCGCGTGCACGTCCTTTGCTTGACCTTTGACAACTTTTGTTAACGTATAAGTCAAGAAACCAACTGCAATCCCTTGTGTGATAGAGTAGCTGAATCCCATGAAGATAGATGTAAAGAAGGCAGGGACAGCTTCAGCCATATCATCCCAATGGATGTTTTTCAAGCTACCAAGCATCATAATCCCAACGATAATCAAAATTGGAGCCGTCGCAGCTGATGGGACAATCGCCAAAAGTGGACTAAAGAAACTTGAAATTGCAAAACAAATCGCAACTACCAAGGCAGTCAATCCAGTACGTCCACCTGCACCAATACCCGCTGCAGACTCAACATAAGTCGTTACGTTTGAAGTACCTGCGATAGCACCAATTGAAGTACCAATCAAGTCAGAGTAAAGGGCCTTATCCAACTTATCTGATTGGTGATTTTCACCATTTGTCGCTACGATACCGACTTTTTCACCTGTACCAATCAAGGTACCAATTGTGTCAAAAATATCTGTCAACGAGAAGGCCAGAATAGCCATAAGTGTTTCCGGTAGACGAGCAGTGTCTGAGATTAAAGCACCCAATCCTTGTGAGCCAAGTGCTGCACCAAAGATTGTCTTCAAATCTTCAAAGGCTGCACCCACATGGTTATTAGAAAAATCAATGCTTGATACATCAACCAAACCAACAGCGATAGCAAGAACTGTCGTTGTTAGGATAGAAAGAATGATTCCTCCCTTGATACCCTTGATAACAAAGAAAATCGTAATCGCCAAACCTGCAATAGCCACTAAAACAGCTGGATTATTAAAGCTAACCAGACCTGGAACTGCTGAAGAGTTTGCTGTAATAGCTGCTTGGGCCTTATCAGCACCCTCACCAGCAACTGTATAACTTCCTGGATCAATAGAGAATTTCAAAAGACCAGCATTCTTAATCCCTACATAAGCAAGAAAGACACCGATACCTGCTGAAATCGCAGAACGAAGAGCGTTTGGAATTGACTCAATGATCATTTTCCGAACATTTGTTAAGGTAATGATTAGTGAAATAATCCCACAGATAAAGACCATAGCCAAGGCCTCTTGCCATGAATAACCAAGTCCAAATACGACTGTAAAGGTAAAGAAGGCATTGAGTCCCATACCTGGTGCTTGAGCGTATGGCAGGTTCGCATAGAAGGCCATCATCAGGGTACCAGCTACTGCACCAATAATCGTTGCTAGGAAGACACCTTGAGCAGGCATCCCTGTCTGCGCAAGCATTTGTGGGTTTACAAAGAGAATGTAACTCATTGCAAAGAAAGTTGTTAAACCAGCGAGAACCTCCGTACGAACGTCTGTTCCGTTCTCTTTTAGTTTAAATAGTTTGTCCATCATAAATCTCCTTTTGTTTTTTACGAACAATATGAGTATTATATCATTTATCATTCACCTTTTCAATATGTTTGTTTGAATTATTTAACAAAATGAAATTTTTATTTTTTGTTTTGAGTCTGTTTTTCTTCTTTCTTTTTGATATAATAGTAGACATCTTATCTGGAAACGACTAGGAAGGTTTATATGACAAAAAAAATTATTGCAGTCGATTTGGACGGAACCTTGCTCAATAGCGAAAGCAAGCTCTCCGATTTTACCAAAGAGACAATCAAAAAAATTTCAGAAAAAGGGCACCATGTTATCATCACGACGGGGCGTCCGTATCGCATGGCAAAAGACTTCTACCGCGAACTAGAGCTACATACTCCTATGATTAACTTTAATGGTTCCCTTACCCATCTACCAGGACAGGCTTGGGAGCACGAAAGATGCTTAACCTTGGACAAAAAATATCTCCTAGATATGGTCAAACGTAAAGAGGATATCCAGGCCGACTTTATTGCAGGAGAATACCGTAAGAAATTTTACATTACAGCTCCGAATGAAGAAATTGCGGACCCTAAACTATTTGGCGTAGAGAACTTCCAACCAGAAAATCAATTCAAACCCGAACGAGTAACCAAGAATCCTAACTGCATTCTCTTGCAAACAAGGGTTGAGGACAAATACGCTCTAGCGGACGAGATGAATCGTTTTTATCAGCACCAACTAGCTATCAACACCTGGGGTGGGCCACTCAACATCCTCGAGTGTACTCCCAAGGGTGTAAACAAAGCCTTTGCTCTAGAGTACTTGCTCAATGTTATGAATCGTGATAAAAAAGACTTAATCGCCTTTGGTGATGAACATAATGATACGGAAATGTTGGCATTTGCAGGCAAGGGATATGCTATGAAAAACGCCAATCCTTCTCTCCTTCCATATGCAGACGAACAACTTCCTCTAACCAATGAAGAAGACGGGGTAGCTCACGCTTTACAAAATTTATTCCTATAAAAAGGAAGATTCCTATCCTGCAATCTTTCCTTTTTATTTTCATTCTATTTTCATAAAGGTCACTCATTTTCAGTATTTTTATATTAAATTTTCTATTGCTATTTTCATATATTTTTTGAATTTATTTATATATTAACATTTTGTAAGCCTATTTTCATTGAAAACTTTTACAATTTTCGAAAAAGTAGTTGATTTTTATATGAAAACGATTTATACTAGGTACGTCTGAGGTTTTTTAGGAAACCTATAAGTCAAACATTTTAAAAGGAGGAATGACAATAATGAGTATCGGAATCATTATTGCGAGCCACGGCGAATTTGCTGCGGGTATTCATCAGTCAGGATCTATGATCTTTGGTGAACAAGAAAAGGTTCAAGTTGTAACCTTTATGCCAAATGAAGGTCCAGATGACCTTTACGCTAAATTCAACAATGCTGTGGCTGCATTTGACGCAGAAGATGAGGTTCTAGTATTGGCTGACCTTTGGAGTGGATCTCCATTCAACCAAGCTAGCCGCGTGATGGGAGAAAATCCTGAGCGTAAGTTTGCCATCATCACAGGGCTTAACTTGCCGATGTTGATCCAAGCCTACACTGAGCGCCTTATGGACGCTACTGCAGGTGTGGATAAAGTCGCTGCGAATATCATTAAAGAAGCCAAAGATGGCATCAAAGCTCTTCCAGAAGAGCTTAACCCAGTTGAGGAAGGGGCTAGTGCTGCGGCTGCTCCAGTTGCCCAAGCTGCTATTCCAGAAGGAACTGTTATCGGGGACGGTAAATTGAAAATCAATCTTGCCCGTCTTGACACACGTCTTCTTCACGGACAAGTCGCAACTGCTTGGACACCAGATTCAAAAGCAGACCGTATCATCGTTGCTTCAGATAACGTTGCAAACGACGAATTGCGTAAAGAATTGATCAAGCAAGCAGCTCCTAACGGAGTAAAAGCCAACGTTGTCCCAATCAAAAAATTGATTGAGGTTGCAAAAGATCCTCGTTTTGGTAACACACATGCTCTTATCTTGTTTGAAACACCTCAAGATGCCCTTCGTGCCATCGAAGGTGGCGTACCAATCAAGACCCTTAATGTTGGTTCTATGGCCCACTCAACAGGTAAAACAATGATCAATAACGTCTTGTCTATGGACAAAGATGATGTTGCAACATTTGAAAAAATGCGTGACCTCGGTGTTGAATTTGATGTACGTAAAGTACCAAACGACACGAAAAAAGATTTGTTTGACTTGATTAAGAAAGCAAACGTCCAATAATTTTAATCTGTTTTATCATTTTTGAAAACAGGATTAAGTACTTTATTAAAACTAAATAGAAAAGGAATAAAACCATGTCAGATATTTCAATCATTTCTGCTATCTTGGTTGTAGTTGTTGCCTTCCTTGCAGGTCTTGAAGGTATCCTCGACCAATTCCAATTCCATCAACCAATCGTCGCATGTACCCTTATCGGACTTGTAACAGGTAACCTCGAAGCAGGTGTTATGCTTGGTGGATCTCTTCAAATGATCGCCCTTGGTTGGGCTAACATCGGAGCTGCTGTAGCTCCTGACGCTGCTCTTGCATCTGTTGCCGCAGCGATCATCTTGATCAAAGGTGGTAACTTTACTACCGAAGGTATCGCCGTCGCAACAGCCACAGCTATCCCTCTTGCCGTAGCTGGACTTTTCTTGACAATGATTGTTCGTACAATCTCAGTTGCCTTGGTTCACTCAGCTGACGCAGCTGCAAAAGAAGGAAACATTGCGGCTGTTGAACGCGCTCACTACTTTGCCCTTGTTCTTCAAGGTCTTCGTATCGCTATCCCTGCAGCCTTCCTTATCGCTATCCCTGCTTCTGCTGTTCAAGACGCTCTTGGCCTAATGCCAGAATGGTTGAATGGTGGTATGGCTGTCGGTGGTGCTATGGTCGTTGCCGTTGGTTACGCTATGGTTATCAACATGATGGCAACTCGTGAAGTATGGCCATTCTTCGCTATCGGTTTTGCTCTTGCAGCAATCTCTCAATTGACTTTGATTGCCCTTGGTGTCATCGGTGTTGCCCTTGCCTTCATCTACCTTAACCTTTCAAAACAAGGTGGTAACGGTGGCGGCGGAGCTGCGACTTCTAACGACCCAATCGGTGATATCCTAGAAGACTACTAGAAAGGGGAACAATCATGGCTGAAAAAATTCAATTATCAAAATCAGATCGTCAAAAAGTTTGGTGGCGTTCACAATTCCTTCAAGGTTCTTGGAACTACGAGCGTATGCAAAACTTGGGTTGGGCTTACTCATTGATCCCAGCTATCAAAAAATTGTACACTAAAAAAGAAGACCAAGCGGCTGCTCTTGAGCGTCACCTTGAGTTCTTCAACACTCACCCATACGTAGCTGCTCCAATCATGGGGGTTACTCTTGCACTTGAAGAAGAGCGCGCTAACGGTGTTGAGATCGATGACGCGGCTATCCAAGGGGTTAAGATCGGTATGATGGGACCTCTTGCTGGTATCGGTGACCCAGTATTCTGGTTTACAGTTCGTCCTATCCTTGGAGCCCTCGGTGCATCACTTGCTGCATCTGGTAATATTGTTGGTCCTCTTCTCTTCTTCTTTGGATGGAATGCTATCCGTATGGCCTTCCTATGGTACACACAAGAGTTCGGTTACAAAGCTGGATCTGAAATCACTAAAGACATGTCTGGTGGTATCTTGAAAGATATCACCAAAGGAGCATCTATCCTTGGTATGTTCATCCTTGCCGTTCTTGTACAACGTTGGGTATCTATCAACTTTACTGTGAACCTTCCAGGTAAACAATTGGCTGAAGGTGCCTACATCAACTTCCCAGAAGGACCTGTAACAGGTGGAGAATTGAAGGGAATTCTTGGTCAGGCTCTTAGTGGTTTGAGCTTGGATAGCGTTCAACCACAAACACTTCAAGGTCAGTTGAACTCATTGATTCCAGGATTGATGGGACTTCTCCTTACTTTCCTCTGCATGTGGTTGCTTAAGAAAAAAGTATCACCAATCGCAATCATCCTTGCTCTCTTTGCAGTAGGTATTGCAGCTCGTTTCTTTGGTATCATGTAATCCAATCCATCGAGAATATAGATAAAAAAGAATCAGGATCAAATCCTGATTCTTTTTGTGTATCAACTTTTTCTTCTAGTCAGATAATGAAGGCTCCCAATCACCACTGCTAGGATGGCTACATAGAGTACTTGAGTGGTTTCTAGAGGCACAAAAGCTCCTCGCAGGATAAAGGTATTAGCAAGCAATCCAACAAGGGCTGCAAGGCTCAAAAACGTGAGCAAGACTAGTTTGTATCGATTAAAGGGAATGCTGACCTTGGCAACTAGACACAGACCATTGATCAGGGCAAGGAGGAAGCAAATAAATTTGACCTGACCTGGGACAGTGATAAAGAAATTTATCAAGAGAACACTAGCAACCAGAACGCCTCCACCAATCGCCGCATTGGTCAGGATATCTCTCATAAAGTGCCTGCTAACCTTTTCTTTATTGGACTCAAAAGTTAGGAAGAAGGATGGAATCCCAATCGTAATGGCTGAAATAATTGTAAACTGAATGGGGATAAAGGCAAATTCCAATCCAAAAATCACACTCAAAATCGCAAACACGATGGAGAAGAAGGTCTTTGTTAGAAAGAGAGAGGCGACCTTTTGGATATTATTGATAACCCGGCGACCTTCCATCAAGATATCATAAAATACCGCAAAATCATCTGTGAGAAAAACAATATTGGAGACGCTTTTGGCTGCACTGGTAGCACCATTCATAGCGAAACTGATGTCTGCTTTTTTGAGAGCTAGAACATCATTGACTCCATCACCACTCATAGCAACTGTTTTACCAGCATTTTGTAAAACGGTTACCATCTTTTCTTTCTGCTCAGGTGTCACGCGACCAAAGATATCGTGTTCCAAGACCACTCTTTCAAAGTCCTCATCACTCACCTTGGTCATATCAATCGCACGGGCTGATTCTTTAAATCCTGCCTTACGAGCCACTCCATATACAGCCACATGATTATCCCCACTGATAATCTTTACTTCCACTCCCTGAGACTCGAAATAGTCAAAGGTTTCCTTGGTATTATCCTTGATCTCATCTGACAGAACAACGTGCCCTAGTAGTTCCATATTGGCTGGACTCATGATGTGGTCCTTACTATGGGCAAGTGTCAAGATTCGAAAACCTTGCTGTTTCAGATGCTCATAGTAGGCATCCATCGGCTGGGTAAAGCCTAGAAATTCATAAGCACCGAAGAAATAGGTCCCACCCTCTTTTACTTGGACAAAGGAATACTTGTTTTTACTTGAAAAGGCACCGACTTCTTGAACTTCCCACTTTTTCTCACAGGTTAAGTAAGTCTTCAGAGCTCGGGAAGTTGCATTTTCATCCTCGAAATAAGCCAGATAAGAAGACAGTTTCTCTGCTACATTAGCATCCATTTCTTGGACCTTCATATTACCAGTCGTGATAGTTCCTGTCTTATCAAAACAAAGAACATCTACTCGCGCCAAGGTCTCTACACAGTATAGTTCCTGCACTAGAACCTTCTTTTTAACCAACTTCAAGGCTGCTACCGCTAGGGAGACGCTAACCAAGAGAATCAAACCCTCTGGAATCATGCCGACCAAGGCACCTGAACTTCCTAAAACAATCTCAACATAAGACCGTCCTAGACTAAAACCTCTGATATAGAGCAGAATGGCAACTGGCACCAGCAAGATCGAGACGATTTTTAAAATCTTATCCATGTAATCGCGTAGTTGAGAAGGGTATTTTTTGAATTCCTTGCTGGATTTTGCGAGTTTGTTAATATAGCTATCTGGACCCACAGCCGTTGCCATAACCAGACAAGTACCGCTGACGACATTGCTTCCGCTCATCAGCTTGTCACCAACTGTTTTAAAGACCGAATCACTCTCACCAGTCAGCAAGGACTCATCAACTTCAATATTCCCTTCAAGAACTTCTGCATCTACAGGCACCTGATCACCTATATTGAGATGCAGGTACTCACCCAGTACGATGTCCTCTGGATCAATCTCAATCGTTTGACCATCTCGATTGACTTTGTACTTACTTTTACCAAGCAAACTTAGCTTTTCTAAGGCATTTTTTGAACGCACTTCTTGGAAAATCCCAATGGCTGTATTGATAGCAATCACACCTAAAAAGAGCATATTTTCAAATCGCAAGGTTGTGGCTACCAGAACTGCCAGAGCCAAGTTCATAGCATTAAAAAATGTAAAGATATTTGAAACGACAATTTCCTTGGTTGTTTTATAAGGTTTAATGTCACTGATATTTCGTTGATGATCCTTGATGTCTTGACTGCTTAAATACTTCATTTCTACTCCAATATCCTTTTGTACTACTATAGTAACACATATCTTTTTCTCTGTCACTTAAAGATTCAAAATAAGAAGAACTCCTTTAGCAAGCATCATCTATCGCCACTTTAAGAAGAACTTAAAAAGAGGCTAGGATTCCCCTAACCTCTTTTCTTTATACTTTATTCTGCCAAGGCACCCATTGGATCCCATGGTGCAAGTACGATTGGTTCTGCTTCATAAGCAGCCCGTTCTTCTGCTGTCAGCAATTCCTTACGGACAACGATTTGATAGGTGTATTCATCCATCCAAGCGTCTGAGGCGACGAAGTAACCATCTGTACCGACCTTGTCTCCCCATGAGTTTTCAACCTTCCACTTGATTGATTTGCCATTTTCGTCCAAGTCCACACCTGTCAAGACCATGGCATGGGTCATCAAGCTTTCGCTGTAGTCCAAACGTCCAGCCTTGTCTTGAGTGAGTTGAATGTCCATGCTTGATTCAAAATCATAAACATCTGTTGCAAGAATTCCAGCTTTGCGGTTGCTGAGCTGGCCGACATCTGAACCAAACCAAACAGTTTCACCTGTTTGCATTTGGGCAATCGCCAATTCTTTCAAGCGTTCCATTGGAACGTTGATGTAGCGAACTGCACGGCTACCAACCACATTTCCCAACATCTCAACTGTGTAAGATTTACCGTAAGGCTTGTCAGCAGTTGGAGCATTGATAACAGAAACGTAGTCTTCTAGAGGAAGATTGACATATTTCTTGTAAAACTCTTGTGGCGTAATCCCCTTTTCGCTTTGGTAGTTATCATCCTTATCGCGATAAGCAAAGTCAAATTTACGTGGTGGAAGTCCTAGTGACATAGCAAGGAAATTAAAGATTTCTTGCAAGAGGTCTTCTTTCTTAGCTTGAACAGTTGCTTGGTCTGCACCAGAAGCGAGCAAGTCACGCAAGATTTGAGCATCTTGACGGAGCAATTTGTTGAGGATGGCATTGAGCTCACGGCTGCTGCTAGATGAAACAGACTCAGGATAAACTGACTTAGGAACGACACCGTATTTCTCAAAGAGGGCAACGACCATATCCCATTGACCACCATCTTGTTGTGGAGTTTGGAGTAGGAAGCTAACCTTACGGCTCGTCAATTCTTGGTCTGCAGTCGCAATCACTTGCTCCAAGAACCAGTTTGATTTCTCATACTTGTCCCAGAAGAAGGTGTGGGCTTGTGACAGTTCAAAGTTTTCGAGCTTGTATTGAGAGATGAGTTTGTGACGGAAGGTATTAAGGGCTGCAAACATCCAGCAACGACCAGATGCTTTCTGGTTGGTCACCTTGTCCTTTGTCAAATCAAGCGAGAAAACAGGTATATTGTCTACATGGCTTTGACGACGTTCTAGGGCTGCAAAAATACCGTTGTGGCTTGCAGCATTTTCGATAGCTTGGTATTTTACATTTGCTTCATAGTTAGCAAATAAATTATCCGTAAATGATTCTTGAATCGCGTTCATAGATTCCTCCTTTTATTCTACTGTCTATTATAACTCTTTTCACAAAGGAAGCAACTGAAAACATAAAAAGGCAAGGACTTTGTCCTTCACCTTTTTCGAATATAAATCAAATTAAGCAATACTAGCAAGAAGATTTTCTAATTCCTCCTTGGTCAAGCGACGCCATTCTCCTCGTTCTAAGTTCTCATCCAAGGCTAAAGTTCCCATAGTCAAACGTTGCAGGTCCACGACTTCCTTCCCGCAGTAGGCCACCATACGCTTGACCTGATGGAATTTCCCCTCTGCTATGGTCACACGAATCTGGCTCTCACCCTTATCTGAATCCAGTGACAAAATCTCTAGTTTAGCCGGCTGGCAGGTGAAATCCTTGAGCGGAATGCCCTTGGCAAATGTGTCCACATCTTCTTGGCTCATGATGCCTTCGACTTGAGCCAAATAGGTCTTATCCACATGACGTTTGGGTGAAAGCAACGCATGGGCCAGCTGACCATCATTGGTCAAAAGCAGGAGACCATGCGTGTCAATATCCAAGCGCCCTACTGGAAAAACTTCCTTGGTCCGCGCAAAGTCATCCAACAAGTCTAGAACCGTTCTATGCTTGGTATCTTCAGTCGCTGAAATGACTCCTTGAGGTTTGTTCATCATGTAGTAGACAAACTCCTCGTACTCTAGCACTTGACCATCAAAGCGAATTTCGTCTTTTTCTTCATTTATTTGCAATTTTGCTGATTTTTCTTTCTTGCCATTGACCGTCACGCGTCCAGCCTTGAGCAAGTTTTTGACCTCCGTCCGACTTCCCACAGCGCATGCAACTAAAAATTTATCTAATCTCATAGAACTATTATATCATACTCAAAAGGAGGCTGGCTCAATAGCCAACCTCCTTTCCTTTTCAGAGCCGGGAAGTTAACTTCCTCTTTCCCAGAAAATAGCTAACACAATCATGGCACCGAGAACTGCTGGGATAATGGCTGTACCATTTAGGCTTGGCCCCCAAGAACCAAAGAGTAATTGTCCTAAAAAGGCACCAATCCAACCGAGAAACATCTTCCCAAAGCATCCCATACGTTCTCCACGATTGGTGATAGCCCCTGCTAGTAGTCCAATTAAAAGACCGACAAACATGCTTCCAATCATAGCTTCTCCTTAATTTGCCCAGTCTCCATTACGAAAGAGCGGTACGCGCGTTCCATCCTCACGGATACCATTGATATCCATTTGGCTAGAACCAATCATAAAGTCCACGTGAACATCTGAACGGTTCAGTCCTGCAGCTTCAAGTTCTTCTTCGCTCATCTCTGCTCCACCAACAACGCTGGTCGCATAGGCTGCTCCGATAGCCAAGTGGTTTGAAGCATTTTCATCGAAAAGAGTGTTAAAGAAGGTAATCCCTGACTGTGAAATTGGACTTGGATCTGGTACCAAGGCACATTCACCCAAGGCACGCGCACCCGTATTTTCAAAGACAAGGTCTTTCATGACCTGATCACCCTTATCAGCAGTGATATCTACGATTTGACCATCCTTGAAGGTTACTTTAATTCCCTCAATGATATTTCCGTTGTAGCTAAGTGGTTTTGTAGAAGTAACATAGCCATCTGCGAGACGAAAATCAGGCGCTGTGAAGACTTCCTCTGTTGGCATATTTGGCAAGAATTCTTCGCCCTGTGCATTGATAGCACCAGCTGATTCCCAAACGTGGTTCTTAGGTAAGCCAAGTGTCAAATCTGTCCCTGGCGCTGTATAATGAAGGGCTGAAAATTGCTCCTTATTAAGCATATCTGCCTTGCTCTTAAGAATGGCTGCATGTTCTTCCCAAGCCTTAACAGGATCTTCTTCGTAAACACGACAAGTTTTGAAGATTTGGTCCCAAAGGAGATCGACTGCTTCTTCATCGCTCGTAGCATTTGGAAAGACCTTCTTAGCCCACTCAAGTCCAGCAGCGGCTGCTACAGTCCAGCTAACCTTGTTGGATTGCGTTGCGATACGCATTGGCTTCATGGCAAGTCCCATAGCTTTAGCAGAAGCTGAAAGCTTGTCAGCGTCCACACCGTTCAAGGCACCTGGATCAGAAGAACGAACCCCAAGACGGCTAGCCTTGTTCTCCAAGAGGTAGTTCATCTCAGCAATCTTGTATTCTGGCACATTGTCCAGGCGCTCTATCGGAGCGTGGAGGAATTTCTCACGGTTGATGACATCATCTGTCCACTGAACGATGACCTCATGCGCACCCAGGGCATAGGCTTCTTTAACGATCAAATGCGCCAATTCACGTTGCTCCACATCGATTGAGAGAGCCAAAGTATGACCAGGTTGCACGTTGATTCCATTTGCAACCAACAATTTCGCGTATTTTTCCAGATTTTCTTTAAAATTTTGTAAAACCATTTTATTTTTCCTTTTCTATTGTTATTTCTCTTTAAACAGGGACAATAGGCTAACCGCTGCCACAGTGCCGCAAATCAAAGCGGTCATTTCAAAATCGTATCAGGGTCAAAATCCAGCCGGTAATCAAACACCTTCTGCGCTGGCTTATCTTGAGCGGAAATGGTAAGTTTCATAAAAACCTCTTTCTATATTTTAGAAAAACTCATCAAACAGACTCAACTGGTTATCCTCTGGCATATTGCCGAGAATTCCCATTTCATCCATCTTTTCAACTAAAGTTGAGGAAAGTCCACCACGCTTACGTAGTTCGGTTTTAGAGAGGAATTCTCCCTCTTGACGAGCGCGCACCAATTGCTTGGCAACGTTCTCTCCCAGACCATCCATTGCTACAAATGGCGGAATGAGGGTATCCCCATCGATGAGGAACTCTGTTGCCTGACTACGGTAGAGATCGAGTTTGCCAAACTTGAAACCACGTTCCCACATTTCATTGACAATCTCAAGAGTTGTATAGAGGTCAATTTCCACATTAGAGGCTTCATTGTTCTTCCGTTTTTCAGAAATTTCTTGCATCTTGCACTTGATGGCATCCAAACCCGCCCCCATGGTCTTGATATCAAAAGCCTTGGCACGGATTGAGAAATAAGCACAGTAGTAATAAATCGGATGGTGAACCTTGAAGTAGGCCACACGCAAGGCCATCATAACGTAGGCTGCCGCGTGAGCTTTAGGGAACATATATTTGATTTTCCCACAAGACTCGATATACCACTCTGGCACCTTATTGGCCTTCATAGCCTCGATGTATCCATTTCGCTCCTCTTCGGAAATCTTTAGCCACATGCCCTTACGTACCCGTTCCATGATAGTAAAAGCCATCTTAGGTTCAAGACCAGCATGCATGAGATAAACCATGATATCGTCCCGACAACCGATAACAGTCGATAGGTCCGCAATCCCTTGCTTGATCAGATCCTGGGCGTTCCCCAGCCACACATCGGTACCGTGGGATAGACCAGACAGCTGAAGTAACTCCGCAAAGGTCGTCGGATGCGTCTCATCTACCATTCCACGTACAAAGTTGGTTCCGAACTCTGGAATTCCCAGCATCCCTGTCGGAGTTCCAATTTGCTCAGGCGTCACCCCTAAAACTTCCGTTCCAGAAAAGAGGGCCATAACGCTTTCATCATCCATGGGAATTTCATTAGGGTCAATACCAGACAAGTCCTGCAATTTCCGAATCATGGTCGGATCATCATGCCCCAGTACATCAAGTTTGAGGACATTCTCATCGATATCATGAAAGTTAAAATGAGTCGTCTGCCATTCAGCCGTCACGTCATCTGCTGGATACTGAACAGGCGTAAAATCGTAGACATCCATGTAGTTCGGAATAACAACGATTCCCCCCGGGTGTTGTCCTGTTGTCCGCTTGACACCAGCCGCACCCTGAGCGAGGCGTTCCACCTCTGCATCACGATAAAACTTCCCATAGTCCCGCTCGTAGCCCTTGATAAAACCATAGGCAGTCTTGGCAGCCACCGTACCAACCGTTCCTGCACGGAAGGCATATTCTTCACCAAAGATATCACGCACATCCAAGTGAGCGCTAGGCTGGTCTTCTCCCGAAAAGTTCAAGTCAATATCGGGAACCTTGTCCCCATCAAAACCAAGGAAGGTCTCGAACGGAATATCCTGCCCATTTTTACTGAGTTTGTGGCCACAATTTGGACAATCCTTATCGGGCATATCAAATCCTGAACCATAAGAGCCATCGGTGATAAACTCGCTGTACTGACACTGACCACAGACATAGTGAGGGGAGAGAGGATTGACCTCCGTAATCCCGATCATGGTCGCAACGAAACTGGAACCGACAGATCCACGAGAACCCACCAAGTAGCCCCGTTCATTGGAACGTTGTACCAGCATCTGGGAAGCCAGATAAATCACGGCAAATCCATTCCCCAGTATGGATGTTAATTCTTTTTCAATCCGCAAATCAACAATATCTGGCAGCGGATTTCCATAAATCTCAAAGGCCTTCTTATAGGTCAACTCAGCAACCGTTTCTTCAGCCTTGTCGATGAAAGGTGTATACAAGTCACCCTTAACGACCTCAACAGGTTCAAAGATATCTGCCAAGGCATTGGTGTTTTCAATGACTAATTTGCGTGCTAAATCTTCTCCCAAGAAAGCAAATTCATCCAACATTTCATTGGTCGTTCTAAAATGAGCCTTCGGTAGCGGTGCTGGTTGGGCATGTTCACCATGACCGATGGTTCGGTTAATCATAGCCCCCTGGCCCAAACTACGGACAATAATTTCACGGTAAATCTCTTCTTCCGGTTCGATATAGTGGACATTTCCCGTAGCTAGAACAGGCTTGTCAAGACGGTCCCCAACCTCTATCAAACTCTTGATAATAGTCTGGAGTTCCTCCATATCCTTGACCTGCTCCTTAGCAATCAAGGGAGCATAGATGGCTGGTGGCATGACCTCGATAAAGTCATAATACTTGGCCACCTCAACCGCCGCATCCACACCTTGGGAAACAACTGCGTCAAAAACTTCGCCTTCCGAGCAAGCCGACCCCAAAATCAAGCCCTCCCGATGAGCATCTAGAACCGTTCTCGGAATCCGTGGTACCCCTTCAAAGTATTTGGTATTGGACAACGAAACCAGCTTAAAGATATTTTTTAGACCTACTTGATTCTTGACATAGATGGTCGCATGCTTGATCCGAGCTTTTTTATAAGAGTCTGGACTAATCAAATCAATATTCAGTCTAGCCAGATCAGTCACACCATGTTTTTCTGCTACATCCTTGATAAAGATAAAGAGCAAACGACCAGTAGCTTCCGCATCGTAGTTGGCCATGTGGTGGTGGTCCAGTGCCACACCAAAACGCTTGGTCAAAGGTCCCAAACCATGACGTTTATACTCAGGATAGAGGTTTCTAGCAAACTCCAGCGTATCAATAACTGGCTGGCTAATCTTAGGCAAACCATGACGCTCATAGTTAGCATTCATAAAGCCAACGTCAAAGGTAGCATTGTGGGCAACTAGAACCGTATCCTTGCAAAATTCTTGGAATTCTTGCAAAACTTGTTCCAGTGGTTTGGCATTTTTGACATGATCATCTGTAATTCCAGTCAACTCGGTAGTAAAGGCTGACAAGGGATATCCAGGATTGATAAATTCATCAAATTCGGCAATAACATTTCCCTTGTACATCTTAGAAGCCGCAACTTGAATCAAGTCATTATAGATAGCTGAAAGTCCCGTCGTTTCCACGTCAAAAACCACGTAGGTCGCTTCTGACAATTTCATCCCCACTTCGTTGTAAACGATAGGAACACGGTCTTCAACGATATTGGCTTCCATTCCATAGATCAGCTGAATTCCTGCTTTCTTAGCTGCCTTGTAGCCATGTGGAAAGGACTGAACATTCCCGTGGTCCGTGATGGCAACCGCCTTGTGTCCCCACTTTGCAGCTGTTGCAATAATTTCCTCTACTTCTGGCAGAGCATCCATGGTCGACATATTAGTATGAGCATGAAACTCAACCCGACGCTCACCTTCTGGCATCAAATCCTTCCGCTCATAGTGAACAACTTCCTGCACATCCTGCACGTTCATTGTCAAATCTCGTGTGAAGTTATTCATCTCCACATTCCCACGAACACGAAGCCAAGAATTTTTCTTAATGATGTCAAACTTCTGAGCATCTTCTTCATTCTTAACCCATTTTTGCATTGAAAAACTTGAAGTGTAGTCTGTCATTTTAAAGTTGATCAAAACGCGACCAGTTCTGGTCACCTTATGCTCCACATCAAAAACGACTCCTTCAAAAACCAGGCGATTTTCCTCAGTCGTCACGTCGATCATCTGGGTAACTTCAGCCTTATCTAGTTTAGGCTTGGCCGCAGCCTTTTTAGCCTGAAAATCAAATGCTGGCTTCTCTTCTACTGGAGGAGGAGCCATTTGTTCCAGTTGCTCCATAGCCCGGAGCGCTTCCTCATTGGCAGCCTGAACGATTTGTTCATTCTCCGTATGGAAGGCCTCCTCCTGCTCCTGTGTAAGAGCATCATTCTTTTCGATTTGGCAGACAAAAGCTGGAAAACCAAACTTTTCAAGTTGCTTTGTTAAATTAGGAAGATGATTTTTCTTAAAGTGTTCCTTATCAATCACCTCTGAACCTTCAATAAATAGCTGGTTTCCCTCTGCACGAACTTGCAAATTCTGATAAAGAGACTTAAACCCTTGACTAGCACATGGACCTTCAGAAAAAGCCTCCTTATAGTAGGCCTGCAAGAGTTCATTTGAAAATTCTTGAGAGAGAGCCTTGATTTCGAAAATAGCTTGATTCCCTGTCTTAGAAAATTCTTCACTAAGCCCTTTCTTTAACTCTAAAAAGATTTCAATCGGTAAAATATTAGAAAATACAAAATGAAATTCCCAAATCTTACTAATTTTATGAACCACAACACGCTCAATACTTGCATTAACAAGAGCAGGATCCTGTCTCAATTGATCAGAGACTCCTATTTGATTCATTAAAATTTCAAACTTACTTGACATTCAATTTCCTCACATTATTCTCATACTATTTTACCATAATTAAAGAAAATATATAGCCACTACCATTCCTTAAGCACTGCTAGTTTTCCTAAATTCATTCCTTAAAAACAAAAAAGAAGATTCTCAGAATCTCCTTAACACATATAAAAAAGATACCCTAAAGTATCCTCGTGATTGATCGGGAAGACAGGATTCGAACCTGCGACACCTTGGTCCCAAACCAAGTACTCTACCAAGCTGAGCTACTTCCCGCG